>NZ_JBHVEG010000017.1:0-62046 GCF_042802395.1 Promicromonospora sp. NPDC057488 | reverse complement strand
CGGCAGCTCGAGCTGCCGACCACCTGACCTTCTACCGACCACCCGTTCTTGACCGGGGCGCCTAGCCCGCGTCCGGCCGCGGGGCGTACATGATCACCGCGACCCCGGCCAGGCAGATGAGCGCGCCGGTCACGTCCCAGCGGTCGGGGCGGAAGCCGTCCACGGCCATGCCCCAGACCAGGGAGCCCGCCACGAAGATGCCCCCGTAGGCGGCCAGGATGCGGCCGAAGTTGGCGTCCGGCTGCAGCGTCGCGAAGAACCCGTACAGGCCCAGGGCGATCACGCCGGCGCCGATCCAGAGCCAGCCCTTGTGCTCGCGGATGCCCTGCCACACGAGCCAGGCGCCGCCGATCTCGAAGAGGGCGGCGGCCACGAACAGGACGATCGATCGGGTCACGTTCATCGGGCGGCACTCTCCGGGTCGGTGGCAGGTCCGCGCGATCCCGGGGGGGGGCCGCGCGTCGGGGAAGACGTTACGTCTCCGGGGTGTGTTGCTGTGAGTAGACACTGTCTACTCACAGCAACACACCTGGCGCGGTGACGTTCTCCCCCCGGCGACACGCCCGACGGTCGGCCGCTACGGCGTGTCGCCCGGGACCTTGCTGCTCTCGACGCGGGCGCGCGCCGGCAGGCCGATGTCCCAGAACTGGATGGTCTGCAACACCCAGAACAGGGCGAACACCAGCATCAGCACGGCCTCGACCACGAACAGCGTCTGCGGGAACAGGTCCGGCACGTACCGGTCGAGCACCACCATGGTCGCCAGGCCCACCACGAGCACCACGGCCATGACGGCCGCGATCGCCCGGTACCAGACGCGGTAGGCCGCCGCCGACATGCCGCGCAGCCGTTCGAGCGCCTGCGCGGTGATCCTCTGGTCCGAACCGTTGATCCACGCGACGGCGACCAGGCAGCAGAAGAGGAGCACGGCCGCGGCGTAGTGCGCGGCCGCGAGGAAGCCGTCGGGCCGGACCAGCAGCCAGACGCCGGTCGCGGCCCACGTGAGCCACGTGAGCCACAGGTCCCAGCCCTCGTGGCTGCCCAGGTCACGACGCCGCGGCCAGGTCGCGAGCGCCAGCACCACGCCGCCCACCAGCAGGAGCGTGCCGATGTTGTTGCCCACCCGCTCGGGCACGTCCAGGCAGTAGGGCTCGGCGGTGCACATGTCGGCGTCGAGCGGCGTCGGTACCAGGGCCACGACGACGGCGAACATGCCCGCGAAGTTGAGCAGCACCTCCTCGGCGCCGTGCCGGCCCTTGATCGCGACGAGGCACGTGCCGATGCCGACCAGCGCGCCCACGAACACGCTCTGCACGGGCGAGTAGAAGTAGGCGCTGATCGACGCGTGCCACCACTCCTCGCCGGAGTCGAGCCGCCCGTGGTCGGCGACGATCTGCATGGTCAGCGACACGAACAGCACCAGCACCACGGCCACGATCGCCACGCGTAGATAGCGATAGGTCAGCCGTCCCGGGTCCCCCTGCTTGATAGCCATGCGCACACTGTGTCGCAAGAGCCACAGAACGGACAATTTAGCCCCGCGATATCGCCAGGCGCGAGTCAAGCGGCGGCCGTGAACCGCCGCTCGGCGTCGGTCACCAGGGGACCCGCGTTGCGCAGCACCAGGGCGAGCCAGACCACCGCGAGCAGGGCGAACACGGCCTCGGTGGTCAGCACCACGACGCCACCAGCCAGCACCAGCAGCGAGAGCGTGCCCAGGGTGACCAGCGGCCGCGCGCCCAGGTAGTGCGCCGCCAGCCGGACCGAGTCGCGGGTGCGGAACCCGAAGAACGACACGATCACCAGCGCGTTCGTCGTCCACAGGGCCAGCCCCGCGCCCACCACCACGAGCACGCCCGCGTACCAGCCGGGCACGCCGCCGGCGCCGACGTTCGCCAGCCCCAGCACCACGACGACGCCCCCGGCGAGCGCGGGCACCCAGACCCGGAGGGCGTCGGCCCAGTTCAGCCGGTACCCGCGCCAGAACGACGACGCCGGGGTGAGCCCCTCGGCCCGGGTGCGGTCCCGCAGCGCGAACAGCCCGGCCGACACCGCCGGCCCCACCGGCACGAGGCACAGCGCGAAGAGCACGGCGTTGCCCGGCGTCCGCTCCAGCAGGAGCGAGCCGAGCACGCCCGGCAGGACGGCGACGACGAGCAGCAGCTCGACGATCAGGTGCCAGTACACGAGCGCGGTCGCTCGCCCGAGCACCCCCTCGCCGAACTCGCGCCGCTCGCCGTCGCCCCGCCGGCCGGAGCTCGGCCCGCCGAAGCTCACGCCGCCTCCCCGGGCAGGTCCTCGCGCAGCAGGACCACGTCCGTGGGAGCCAGCCGCAGCGTCTCGCCCGCCCGCACGGCCCGGCCGGTCAGCAGGTCGACGCCGGACGCGTGCGCGGCGACCTCGACCGGCTCCGTCGCGTGGGACAGCACGAAGGCGAACCGCACGCCGTCCTTGGCCCGGACGGCCAGCTCGACGTCGGGCACGTCGGCGTACGGGCCCACGAGCCCGTGCCGGTCGAGCAGGCGGCGCACCACCCACGCGGCCCCGGCGTCGTCCAGGCCGGTACCCACGTACCAGGCCTCGCCGCCCTCGGATCCCGCGGGGCGGTGCCGCGTCACGGCCGGCGTGCCCGCGTAGAACTCGGTGCCGTAGGTGCCGACCACGTCGGCGCCCTCGGGCACGAGCACCTCGAAGACGAGCTCCGCGGCCGAGACCGCCTCGCCGGACCCGTCGGTGAGCGTCACCGGGTTGGTCACGCCCGGCTCGGCCGAGTCGGTCTCCTCGACCCGGACGCCGAACAGCGGGGCCAGCGGCCCGGGAGCGTCCATGAGGTGCGCGTTGGCGTTCTCGTCCGCGCGGCCCGACCAGTAGGAGGCGAGCACCGATCCCCCGCGCTCGGTCACGGCGGCCAGCCGCTGGGCGACGTCGCCCTTGAGGACGTGCAGCATCGGGGCGAGCACCACGTCGTACCGCGTCAGGTCCGCGGTCGTGGGCACCACGTCCACCTGCGCGCCCGCCTGCCAGAGCGCGCGGTAGTACGACAGCACGGTGTCGACGTACCTGGCGTGCCGGTTGAAGCCGTCCGTCATCTCGGCGGCCCACCAGGAGTCCCAGTCGAACAGCAGCGCGACGCGGGCCGGCGTCCGGGCGGCCACGACGGCGTCGCCCAGCCCGGCCAGCTCCGACCCCAGCGCCGCGACCTCGCGGAACGCGCGCGTGTCGGTGCGCCCCGCGTGGTCCAGGACGGCGCCGTGGTACCGCTCGCAGGCCCCGCGCGACTGCCGCATCTGGAAGTAGAGGACGGCGTCCGCGCCGTGCGCCACCGCCTGCCACGACCAGAGCCGCAGCACGCCCGGTCGCTTGACCGGGTTCACGTCGCGGGACGCCGTGATGGTCGGCGTCTGCTCCATGACCCAGAACGGGTCGCCGGCCTTGATGCCGCGCATGACGTCGTGCGCCAGCGCCATGCGCACGTGCTCGCGCTGGCCGGGCGGGTAGTTGTCCCAGGACGCGAAGTCCAGGTCGCCGGCCCAGCGGTGGTAGTCGATGGGGCGGAACATGCCCATGAAGTTGGTCGTGACGGGCGTGGTCGCGTCGTGCTCGCGGATACGGGCCTTCTCGTCGCGGAAGTTGGCCAGCATCGCGTCCGACATGAACCGCCGGTAGTCGAGCGTGATGCCCTGGAACGCGGTGTGGTCCGGTCCGCGCCAGTGCTCGCTGAGCATGTTCGGCGGCACGATCTGCGCCCAGTCGCTGAACGTGTGCGACCAGAACGTCGCGTTCCACGCCTCGTTCAGGCGCTCCAGCGTGCCGTACCGCACGCGCAGCCAGTCGCGGAACCCGGCGGCGCACAGGTCGCACCAGCAGCCGCCGTCGAACCCGCCGTACTCGTTGCCGACGTGCCAGGCGACCAGGCCGGGCGTGCCGGCGTACCGCTCGGCGATGCGGCCGGCGAGCTCCGCCGACAGCCGCCGGTAGACCGGCGAGCTCGGGCACGCGTTGTGCCGCTGGCCGTAGACGTGCCGCCGGCCCTGGAAGTCGGTGCGCTCCACCTCGGGGTGGCGGTGCGCCAGCCACGGCGGCAGCGCCCCGGTCGAGGTGGCCAGCACGACGCCGCGCCCGCCCTCGACGGCGCGCGCCACGATCGCGTCGAGCTGCGTGAAGTCGTAGGTGTCCTCGTCCGGCTGCAGCGTGGCCCAGGAGAAGACGTTGAGCGTGAGCGTGTCGATCGACGCCTTGTCGAACGCCGCGTAGTCCTCCTCCCAGACGGGCCGGGGCCACTGCTCCGGGTTGTAGTCGCCGCCGTACAGGATCTTCGAGTCGGTCACGCGTCGTCCTTGTCGCTAGGGGTCCGGCCCAGGATGCGCGAGTCGTCCAGCCAGGGCGGGGTCTCGTCGCGCACGGGGTCGAGGGTCACCAGGGTCACGCCGTGGCGGCCGAGGGTCAGGTCGAGGTCGGCCCGCCCGCCGTCCGGCGTGGGGACCACGGGCAGGGAGAAGGCGCGGCGGGCGGGTTCGCTCGCCTCGTGCAGGGCGTCGAGCTGCCGGGCCGACGGCGACGCGGGGCGCCCCATCTCGCGCCAGGCGGCCCAGGCGTTGCCGGCGTTCTCGTCGACGTCGTACCGCATCCCGAACACCCGCGACGTGTCAGACGTACAGGT
Source organism: Promicromonospora sp. NPDC057488 (assembly GCF_042802395.1). Lineage (NCBI taxonomy): Bacteria > Bacillati > Actinomycetota > Actinomycetes > Micrococcales > Promicromonosporaceae > Promicromonospora > Promicromonospora sp. NPDC057488. Next base: position 57,386 of record NZ_JBHVEG010000017.1, on the reverse strand, counting down.
CCCTCCAGTGACCTGTACGTCTGACACGATCGGCACGCTCAACCGGATCTCGTGGCGCTCCGGCTCGGCCGCGTCGTCCGTGCCGCCCACGGGCTGCCAGGCGAGCACCGTCACCTGCCCCGTCGCGGCATGGCGCGTGACCAGGTGGTCGACGCCGCGCGCGAGCACCTCCTGCCCCATCCGCGCCATGAACGCGTACAGGTGGAAGGTCGGCTTGCGCACCTGGCGGTGCCCGAGCATGCCGAACCCGCCGTGGAAGAACGACGCCGGCACCCCCTCCTCCTCGAAGACGTCGCTGAACGTCCAGTAGGCGAAGGAGTCGGCGTGCTCGCCGCCGCTCGCGAGCACGGGGGCGAGGTAGGCCGCGTTGTACGCCGTGTCGTGCACGGGGTTGTCGGGCCGGTAGCTCGTGTTGAACTCGGTGACGTGCAGCGGCCGCCCCGCGAGCGCCGTCCCGGCCAGGAGCTTTGCGGGCCGGGCGAACTGGTCCAGCAGGTCCTCGGGCCGGCGGAGCGTCTGGTAGACGCCGAACGGCACGTGCTGCGCCGGGCCGGAGGTGTAGGCGTGCACGGACAGGAAGTCGGCGGGCAGGTCGCGCCGGGTGACGAACTCGGCGAAGGGCTCCCACCAGTCGTCGGCGCCCGGCGAGATGGCGGGGCCGCCCACCTGGAGCGCCGCGTCGACGTCCTTCACGGCGAGCACGGAGGTCTCGTAGAGGCGGAAGTACGCCTCCTGGTCGGCGCCGGCCCAGAAGTGCGTGAGGTTGGGCTCGTTCCACACCTCGACGGGCCAGGTCCGCACCTCGTCGATGCCGTACCGGTCGATCAGGTGCCGCAGCAGGGCCTGCACCAGGCGGGCCCACTCGGCGTGGTCGCGCGGTGGCGTGACGTTGCCCTGCCACCAGAACACGGTCTGGCCGCCGGACGCGAGGCCCTTCGGCATGAACCCGAGCTCGAGGAACGGCTTGATCCCGAGCCGCAGGTAGGCGTCGACCACCTGGTCCACGTAGGTGAACACGTAGGCGGTGCCGCGGTGGCCCGCGGCGTCGTACGGGCGGTGCACGGCGATGTCGTCGTGCAGGATGCCGTGGCCCCGGATGTGCCGGAAACCGATCTCGCGCTGCACGAGGGCCAGCGACTCCTGGTAGTCCTGCCGCAGGGCGAGGTTGAACCGCCCCGTGCCCACGCAGGTACGCCAGGCTTCCCCGAGCACCCCGCTCGCCGAACCCGAAACAAGAACCCGCTCCACAGCACTCCTCTGCTCTGTCGGGTGCGGGACCCGAGGGTCCCGCACCCGACGGATGAACTACTCGGTGACGCCCGCCGCCTGGTTCACGGTGTCGACGTACGTCTGCGAGCCGGCGCTCTCCACCTCGGCCACGTACGCGTCCCACTCGTCGAGCGAGCGGTCGCCCAGGATGAACTGCGACGTCGCCGTCATGACCAGGTCCTGCAGGTTGGTCTGCAGCAGCGACGACTCCTCGCGCTGCATCTCGTCCATCGCGATGCCCGGGCCCTTCTCCGCGACGTCCTTCTTGTTCATCTCGTCGAGGAAGCCCTGCACCTCGGGCGTGAGCGTGGAGCGGACCAGGTCCGAGGTGGACCCGTGGGCCAGCGACCAGACGCCGTTGTAGTAGCCGAAGTCGGTGTTCAGCAGCTTCGGGGCGCCCGGGTTGAGGCCGCTCCAGTCGACGTCGTCGGCCAGGGTGCGGGTGCCGTCGGCGTCCTTGGTGTAGGTCTCGCCCTCGATGCCCCACTTGGCGAACTCGAGGCCCTCGTCCGAGTAGTACAGCCAGTCGACGAACTGCAGCATCGCCACGAAGTCGTCGCGCTCGGCGGCGCTGGAGGACAGCGCGATGCCGGACTCGAACTGGCCGCCGGTGGTGGCGTCCATGATGTTGCCGGCGGGGCCGGCCGGGACCACGATCTCCTTGAGCTTCGCGTCCTTGTCGCCGGCCTCCTCGAAGCCGGTGCGGTACCGCGTCATCTCCTGGTCGTTCACGCCGAGGGCGGCGACCTTGCCGGTGGTCAGCTTGGCGATGGCCGGGTCGTCCTCCTGGGTGAGGCCCTCGGGGTCGAGCAGGCCGCGGTCCACCAGGTCGGCGAAGTAGGAGACCAGCTCCTTGTAGCCCTCGGAGGTGCCCGTGTACTCGTACTCGGAGCCGTTCCAGGTGACGCCGTCGCCGTAGCCCCAGCCCGCCTCGGTGCCGAAGTTGCCGGCCGCGGCCTGGAGGGTGGCCTCCATGGGCCCGTTGATGGACCAGCGCTCGGTGTACGGGTAGTCGAGCTCCGGGTGCTCCTCCTTGATGACCTCGAGCTGGTCGGCGAACTCGTCCCAGGTCTTCGGGTCCTCCAGGCCGGCGTCCTCCCACCAGTCCTCGCGGATCGCGATCGAGTAGGACGGCTTGGGGCTCTCGTGCAGGCCGGGCAGCACGTAGAACTTGCCGTCGGCCTGGCGCAGGCGGTCCAGGTCCTCCTGAAGGCCCCACTTCTCGACCTTGTCCTGGAAGTTGGGCAGGTAGTCGAGGTAGTCCGAGATCGGCAGGACGGCGCCGCCCGAGGTGAGCGTCTCGACGTCGGCCGCGTAGGTGGACGGGATCAGGTCGGCGGCGTCGCCGGAGCTGATCAGGAGCGCCCGCTTCTGCTGCCAGTCGGCCAGCGGCACCGACTGGATGTCGAAGGTGACGTTGTGCTCCTCCTCGAACGCCTTGAGGATCGACCAGTCCTTCTGGAGCGGGTAGTTCGGGTGGTCGCGGTACATGAGACCGAACTCGAGCGGCTCGGTCGCCTTGAAGGTGGTGCCGACGCCGTAGTCCTCCATGGCGCCGACCATCTTGTCGGCCGTGTCGACGGCGGCGCCGTCGTCGTCGCCCCCGGACGAGCACGCGGTGAGCGTGAGTCCGAGCGCGGCCACGGCGGTGGCCGCAGCGACCTTTCTAGGGGTGATCCTCATTGATTTCCTCCGGGGTATGAACGTCGTCGTTCGACGGCGGATCGGTCGGTGGTGCGGCGCGCTCAGCCCTTGACGGAGCCGAGCATCACGCCGGACACGAAGTACTTCTGGACGAAGGGGTAGAGGCACACGATGGGCAGCGCCGTGAGCAGCATCGTCACCGCCTTGACGTTGGCGCCGATCTGGACGGCGACGTCGCTCAGCCCCTCGCCGGTGCCGGTGGCGCCCGCGATGATGTTCCGCAGGAACACGGTGACCGGGTACATCTCCGGGTCGTCCATGTAGAGGAACGCGGGGAACCAGGAGTTCCAGAACCACACCGCGTAGAACAGGACCATGGTGGCGAGCACCGCCTTGCTGAGCGGCAGCACCACCCGGAAGAAGATGCCGTAGGTGGTCAGGCCGTCGATCGCGGCGGCCTCCTCCAGCTCCTCCGGGAAGTTCTCGAAGAACGACTTCATGACGAGCAGGTTGAAGACGTTGATCGCCTGGGGCACGACGACGGCCCAGATGGTGTTCTTGAACCCGAGCTGGCTGACCAGGATGTAGTTCGGGATGAGGCCGCCGGTGAAGAACATCGTGAAGACCGCGAACCCGATCAGGATCATGCGGCCCTTGAGGTACTTCTTCGACAGCACGTAGGCGAACGTCGTGGTCAGCGCCATGGCGATCGCGGTGCCCACCACCGTGTAGACCACGGTGTTGAGGTAGTTGCGCCAGAACAGGTCCTGCTCCAGCACCGACATGAGCGTGGTCGTGTTGAACCCGATGGGCCACACGGTGACGTCGCCGCTGCGGATCGCGGCCTCGGAGCTGAACGCCCGCGCCGCCAGGTTGAGGAACGGGTACAGCGTGACGGCGGCGACCAGCACCAGGATGGTCGTGTTGACCCAGCGGAACACCGTGTAGCCGGGGGTGTCCTTGACCGTGGTGGTCTCGGGACGGGGCCGGGAGAGGTCGGGGGTCCCGGCGCCCACGGCGTCGGTGGTCGGGGCGGGGGCGGTGTTCACCACAGGGAGCTCCCGGTGACTCGGCGCGAGATGGCGTTGGCGGAGAAGACGAGGACCAGGCCGATCACGGCCTCGAACAGGCCGATCGCCGTGGCGTAGCTCAGCTGCCCCGAGGTGAGGCCGACGCGGTAGATGTACGTGGAGATCACGTCCGCCGTCGGCTGGGTCAGCGTGTTGTAGAGCAGGAAGATCTTCTCGAAGCCCACCTGCATGAACTGGCCGATGTTCAGGATGAGCAGCACCATCATCGTGGGCCGGATCCCGGGCAGCGTGACGTGCCACGTCTGCTGCCAGCGGTTGGCGCCGTCGATCCGCGCGGCCTCGTAGAGCTGCGAGTCGATGGTGGTCAGCGTGGCCAGGTAGAGGATGGTGCCCCAGCCGACGGTCTGCCAGACCTCGGAGGACACGTAGATCGTGCGGAACCAGTCGGCCTGCTGCATGAACGAGATCGGGTCGCCGCCGAACAGCTTGACCAGCCGGTTCACGGTGCCGTCCAGCGACGTCAGCTCGAACACGAAGCCCGCCACGATCACGACCGACATGAAGTGCGGCAGGTAGCTGACGGTCTGCACGAACCGCTTGAACACCCGTGACCGGAGCTCGTTGAGCAGCAGCGCCAGGATGATCGGCAGCGGGAACACGATCACCAGGGTCAGGGCGCCGATGATCACGGTGTTCTGGAACGCCTGCCAGAACGCCTGGTCCTGGATGAACCGCTCGATGTAGTAGAAGCCGACCCATTCCTCGCCGAAGATCGACCCGCCCGGCCGGAACCGGCGGAACGCGATCACGTTGCCGGCCATGGGCAGGTAGCGGAAGACCAGGAACCAGATGATCGGCAGGAGCGCGAGGCTGTAGAGGCGCCAGTGCTTGCGCAGTGCCAGGCCCCATGTCTCCTTGCCGCGTAGCTCAGTTGCGCCGCGTAGCTCGGTAGCCATCCCCACCTCTTTGTGGAACGTTTTCGAAACTATCGACGTCGATGCCGATAGTGCTTGTCGTGAGGGACAGTAGGGTGAGATCCGGCGACACGTCAAGACATGCCCAGAACGTGGTGATTACGATCCAGACACGGCGTTCCGTGCCCTGTACGAGACCCAGTACTGGCGCAATACGGTGTACCTTCGGGTCGAAACTTCCGCGGACATGACCGAAAGGGTGGGTGCGATGACCGGCGTGAGCCCCGGGCCGACCATCGCGTCGATCGCACGCGAGCTCGGCCTCTCGGTGCCCACCGTGTCCAAGGTGCTCAACGGCCGGGCCGACGTCGCCCCCGCGACCCGCGACCGCGTCGAGGCCGCGCTGGAGAAGCACCAGTACCGGCGACGGCGTCCGGCGACCGCGCCCACGGGCAGCGGGCTGATCGACCTGGTCTTCCACCGGCTGGGCTCGGCCTGGTCCATGGAGATCATCCGGGGCGTGGAGGACGCCGCCGCCGAGCTGCGGACCAGCGTGATCCTGTCCGAGCTGGGCGGCGAGCACCGCCCGCCGGCCCGGTGGCTCGACACCACCATCTCGCGACCTCCGCTGGGCGTGCTGCTCGTCGCCGCGAACCTGTCGGAGAGCCAGCACCAGCAGCTCGACCGGCGCGGTGTCCCCTACGTGGTGATCGACACCGACGGCGAGCCACCCGCCGACGTCGCCTCCGTGGGCTCCGACAACTGGAACGGCGGGCTCCAGGCCACGCGGCACCTGCTCGCGCTGGGCCACCGCCGCATCGGGATGATCACGGGGCCGTGGAACATGCTGTGCAGCCGGGCGCGGGCCGACGGCTTCCGGTCCGCGCACGAGGAGGCGGGCGCCGTCGTGGACGCCGCGCTCGTGCGCGAGGGGAACTTCTACGTCGAGGCGGGCTTCGAGCAGGGCCTTGAGCTGCTGTCCCTGCCGGACCGGCCGACGGCGGTGTTCGCGGGCTCCGACATGCAGGCCCTCGGCGTGCTGCGCGCCGCGCACCAGCTCGGCCTGCGTGTCCCCGAGGACGTGTCCGTCGTGGGTTACGACGACCTGCCGCTCGCGTCCTGGGTCGGCCCGCCGCTGACGACGGTGCGGCAGCCGCTCCGCGAGATGGGCGCGGCCGCCACCCAGATCCTGCTCGACATCGCCCGCGGCCGGTCGCCGAAGGTCCGTCGGCTCAACCTCTCGACGGAGCTGGTGGTCCGGGAGTCGACGGCGCCGCTGACCTGAGAGGGTGGGGCCCATGTCGAACCGAGTCATCGTGGTGGGTGCCGGCATCGTCGGCGCATCGGTCGCGTACCACCTCGCAGCGCGCGGGCAGGCGGTGACCCTGCTGGACGCGGGCCTGCCCGCCTCCGGTGCCACCGGCTCCTCGTTCGCGTGGATCGGGCGGCCGGACACCTGCGACCTACCCTCCGCGCCCCTGCGGTTCCTCGCCCTTGACGAGTACCGGCGGCTGGAGCGCGAGCTGCCCGGCCTCCGGATCTCGTGGACCGGGTCCCTCACCTGGGACAGCGATTCCGACACCCCGCACCACGCCCCGGACGACGGCGCGCTCGACCCCGTCGAGGTCACGGAGCTGCTCGTCGCGGCGGCCGTCGAACGTGGCGCCGAGCTCCGCGTCGGCACCCCGGCGACCGGCCTCGTGCGGGACGGCTCGGCCGTGACGGGCGTCCGGACCGGTGCCGGGGTGCTCCCGGGCAGCACCGTCGTCCTGGCCGCCGGGACCGGGACCCCCGCCCTGTGCGCCGGCATCGGCGTCGAGGTGCCGGTCGAGTCGTCGCCCGCCGTCCTGGTGCGGCTGCGCGCCGCGCCGGGCCTGGTGCGGACGATCGTCGCCGGCCCGGAGCTGGAGGTACGGCAGCTTCCGGACGGGACCCTGCTGCTTCCGCTGGCCTACGCGGGGCAGACGAACCGGGCTGCCCTCCAGGACACCGCCGAGGAGGCCCGGCGATCCCTGCTCCGATACTTTCCCGGGGCGTCGGACGTCGAGATCGTCTCCGCGGAGATCGGCTGGCGGCCGATGCCGACGGACGGCGAACCGATCGTCGGAGCCGAACCCGGTACGGCCGGGCTGTACCTCGCCGTGATGCACTCGGCCATCACCCTGGCCGCCGCGGCCGGCCGCCTCGCCGCCGAGGAGATCACGACGGGGGTCGCGGCGCCCGAGCTCGCGGGATGCCGGCCCGACCGGTTCAGCCGGGACCGGTTCGTCTGAGCCGCCGGCACCAGGGGCAGCCGCGCGCTCCGGTCCCCGGGCGGGCCGAGGACCGGAGGGCGCGCCCTCAGACCGACCGGGCGTGCGCCGCGAGCCGGTCGAAGGCCGCGTCCAGCTCGGCGTCGACGACCTGCGCCTCGGGGTGCGCCTCGAACCAGGACACCTGCTCGGCCGCACCGATGTCGTAGGTGATGGTGGTGCCGAACTCGGGCACGAGCGAGCGCACCTTCGAGCTGTCGAAGACCATCGAGTGCGCCTTGTCGCCAACCAGGCCGGGGCCCATGTCGGGCAGCACGCGGGCGATGGTCTCGGACGCGACGTGCACCAGGTCAGGGTTCCGGACGCCCGCGGCCTCGGCCAGCCAGGTGTAGATCTGGTCCCAGGTGGGCGCGTGGGTGCCGGTGATGTGGAACGTGTCGCCCACGGCCAGCGGGTTGCCGAGCAGCCCCACGAACCCGACCGCGAAGTCCTCGGTGTGCGTGATCGTCCACAGGGACGTGCCGTCGCCGTGGACGACGACGGGCTTGCCCGCGCGCATGCGGGCGACGTCGGTCCAGCCGCCCGACGTCGGCAGCAGGGTGCGGTCGTAGGTGTGCGACGGGCGCACGATCGTGGCGGGGAACCCGTTGTCCCGGTACTCGCGCACCAGCAGGTCCTCGCAGGCGATCTTGTCGCGGGAGTACTGCCAGAACGGGTTGCGCAGCGGCGTCGACTCCCGCACGGGCAGCCGCGACGGCGGCGTCTGGTAGGCCGACGCCGACGAGATGAACACGTACTGCCCGGTCCGGCCCGCGAACTGCGCGACGTCGCGCGCCACGTGCTCCGGCCCGAACGCCCGGAACTGGGCGACGACGTCGAACTCCCGGCTGCCGACGGCGGCGGCGACGGCCTCGGGGTCGTTCGCGTCCGCGACGAGCGTCTCCACCCCGGCGGGCACCGGACGGGTCGTGGATCTGCCCCGGTTGAGCACGGTCACCCGGTGTCCGAGCCGTGCGGCCCGGGCCACCGAGGCATGACTGATGATTCCGCTTCCACCGATGAACAGGATGCTCTGGGACATGCTCCAATCCTTGCACCGAGCACCCTGTCTGCGCTGGTCGGGGGCAAGATCGGTCCGAGGTGCGGACACCCTGCCGACCCTGCCCCCGCAGCACGTCGCGCAGCAGGTCAGCGCTGCACGCGCGCGCTGCCTCCGCCGGCCAGCTTGGCCACCTCGGCGAGTGTCGCCATGGTGGTGTCGCCCGGGGTGGTCATGGCCAGCGCACCGTGCGCCGCGCCGTACTCGACGGCCTCCTGGAGCGAGCCGAGCTCCATGAGCCCGTAGGCCAGGCCGGACGCGAACGAGTCGCCGCCGCCCACGCGGTCGAAGATCTCCAGGTCGGCCCGGTGGGTCGCCTCGGCGAAGCCCTCCGCGCGCGACCAGGCGATGGCGCCCCAGTCGTTGCGCGACGCCGAGCGCACCCCGCGCAGCGTCGTCGCGATCACCTGGAAGTTCGGGTACGCCTCCGACGCGGTCTTGATCATCGCCCGGAACGCGCCCGTGTCCAGGTCGGTCAGGTTCTCGTCGACACCCTCGACCTCGAAGCCGAGCGAGGCCGTGAAGTCCTCCTCGTTGCCGATCATGACATCGACGTGGCTGGCCAGGCGCCGGTTGACCTCGCGCGCCCGCTCCTCGCCGCCGATGCCCTTCCACAGGGAGGGCCGGTAGTTCAGGTCGTAGGACACGATGGTGCCGTGCCGGCGGGCCGCGGACATGGCGGCCTCGGCGACGTCGGCCGACGACTCCGAGAGGGCCGCGAAGATGCCGCCCGTGTGCAGCCAGCGCACGCCGCGGGAGAACAGCGCGTCCCAGTCCACGTCCTCGGGCTTCATCTGCGAGATCGCGGTGTTGCCGCGGTCGCTCACACCCACCGCGCCGCGCGCGCCGAAGCCGCGCTCGGTGAAGTTGAGGCCGTTGCGCACCGTGCGGCCGATGCCGTCGTACGGCACCCACTGCACGTACTGCGTGTCGAGGCCGCCGGTGAGCATGAAGTCCTCGACCAGGCGGCCGATCTCGTTGTCGGCCAGTGCGGTGACGATCGCGCCGCGCAGGCCGAAGCAGCGGCGCAGGCCGCGGGCCACGTTGTACTCGCCGCCGCCCTCCCAGACGTCGAAGCTGCGCGCGGTGCGCACCCGGCGGTCGCCCGGGTCGAGGCGGAGCATGACCTCGCCGAGGGCGACGACGTCGTAGGCGCTCTCGGCGGCGGGGCGGACGTTCAGGGAGCTCATCGGTTCTTCTCCTGGTCGATCTGGGCCGCGAGGGCCACGGCGTCGCGGGTGCGGCTGGTGATCCCGTCCCAGTCCCCCGCGGTCACGAGCTTGCGGTCCACCATCCAGGACCCGCCGACGGCGAGGACCGGGTCCAGGCCGAGGTAGTCGCCGAGGTTGGCGGCGCTGACACCGCCCGTGGGCACGAACCGCAGGCCGGGGAACGGCGCGGAGAAGGCCTTGATCGCGGCGGGCCCGCCGACCACGGACGCGGGGAACAGCTTGACGACGTCGACGCCCAGGTCGAGCGCCGCCATGATCTCGGACGGCGTGGCGACGCCGGGCAGCACGGGCACGCCGTGCTCCTGCGCGCGGCGCACGACGGCGGCCGACAGCCCCGGGGAGACGATGTAGCGCGCGCCGGCGTCGACGACGTCGTCCACCTGCGCGACGGTGGTGACGGTGCCGGCACCGATCACGACGTCGGGCTGGTTCTTGGCGACCGCGCGGATGGCGTCGAGGCCGCCGGCGAGCCGCAGCGTGATCTCGGCGACGGGCAGGCCGCCGGCGACGAGCGCGTCGGCGAGGCGGGCGCCCTCGTCGGCACCGTCGACCACGACGACCGGCACGAGCCGGTGCGCGGCCAGCGCGTCGAGGACCGGGTTGTCGGGGGATGACATGCGTGCTCCGTTTCGCTATGGTGAACGCCTGTTGTTCACTGCGAAACGCATGCTACGTGAGGGAGTCCCATGGAAGCCAGTCCGCTCGGCAGCGTCGACAAGGCGCTGCTGGCCCTCGACACCCTCGCGGGCTTCGGCGCCGCGGGTGCGCCGCTGGCCACGCTGGCTCAGGCCGTGGGCGTCAGCAAGCCGACGCTGCACCGCACGCTCGCCGCGCTGCGGCACCGCGGCTACGCCGAGCAGACGTCGGACGGCGCCTACCATCTGGGCCCCTCCGCACTGGCGCTGGGCAGCTCCTACCTGGCCGAGGAGAACCTCCCCGCGCTGCTGCACCCGGCCCTGACGGCGCTCAGCGAGGCGGTCGACGAGCTGGTGCACCTCGGGGTGCTCGCCGGGCGCGAGGTGGTCTACCTCGACAAGGTGGAGCCGCAGCGCGCGGTCCGGGTGTGGTCCGCCGTCGGGCGGCGGCGTGCGGCCGCGACCACGGCGCTGGGCCGGGCGCTCCTGTCGGTCCAGGACCTCGACGACGGTGTCCTGGAGCGGTTCGCCGGCGGGAACACCCCCGCGGAGCACCTGCGCGACGTGCTGGCCGACGCCCGGCGGACCGGCGTCGCCGGGGAGACCGAGGAGAACGAGCGCGGCATCGCCTGCATCGCGGTGCCGCTGCTCCGCGCGGGCCGGGGAGTCGCGGCGGTGAGCATCACGGCACCCGTGGAGCGGCTGCGCGGCACGGCGCGGGCGGAGCGCGTCGACGCGCTGCGCGAGCTGCTCCCGCCCCTCCTCCCGGCGGGCCTGTCGGTCCCGCCGCCGGCCAGCTGACCCGGGGCGCGGGGCGCGGGCACGACAAAGGCCCGGCCACCCCCATCGGGAGTGGCCGGGCCTTGTGTCAGGACCGGGTCCTACCGGGCGATCACGCCCCGCCGGCCGCCATCTGGCCCGACGGCGGCAGGTCGCGCGGCACCAGCCCAGCGCCCGCGGGCACCGACTGGGGCTCGGCCTGGGTCGGCCGACGACGCTCGTCGCGCTCCGTACCGCGGAACGTGAACTCGCCGAGGATGCCCTCGCCCTCGCCGTCGACGATCACCAGCTGGCCCGCCGTGAGGTCGCCGAACAGGATCTTCTCGGACAGCGTGTCCTCGATCTCCCGCTGGATCGCCCGCTTGAGCGGACGGGCGCCGAGCACCGGGTCGTAGCCCTTCTCCGCCAGCAGACGCTTCGCGGCGGGGGTGAGCTCGATGCCCATGTCCCGGTCGCGCAGGCGACGGTCGAGCTTCGCGATCTCCAGGTCGACGATCTCGATGATCTCGTCCTGCGAGAGCTGCGGGAACACGACCACGTCGTCGACGCGGTTGAGGAACTCGGGCCGGAAGTGCTGCTTGAGCTCCTCGTTGACCTTGGCCTTCATGCGCTCGTAGGAGGTCACCAGGTCGCCGCCGGCGTTGAAGCCGGTCTGGACGCCCTTGGCGATGTCCCGCGTGCCCAGGTTGGTGGTCATGATGATCACGGTGTTCTTGAAGTCGACCACGCGACCCTGCGAGTCCGTGAGGCGACCGTCCTCGAGCACCTGCAGCAGCGAGTTGAAGATGTCGGCGTGCGCCTTCTCCACCTCGTCGAACAGGACCACGGAGAACGGCTTGCGCCGCACCTTCTCGGTGAGCTGGCCACCCTCGTCGTAGCCGACGTATCCGGGCGGGGAGCCGAACAGGCGCGAGACCGTGTGCTTCTCCGAGAACTCGGACATGTCGAGCTGGATGAGCGCGTCCTCGTCACCGAACAGGAACTCGGCGAGCGCCTTGGCGAGCTCGGTCTTACCGACACCCGTGGGGCCGGCGAAGATGAACGAGCCACCCGGACGCTTCGGGTCCTTGAGGCCGGCCCGCGTACGGCGGATGGCCTGCGACAGGGCCTTGATGGCGGTCTCCTGGCCGACGACCCGCTTGTGCAGCTCGTCCTCCATGTGGAGCAGCCGGCTGGACTCCTCCTCGGTGAGCTTGACGACCGGGATGCCCGTGGACATCGCGAGGACCTCGGCGATCAGCTCGTCGTCGACCTCCGCGACCGTGTCCAGGTCACCCGACTTCCAGGCCTTCTCCTTGTCCGCACGGACCTGCGTGAGCTGCTTCTCCTTGTCACGCAGCCCGGCGGCCTTCTCGAAGTCCTGCTCGTCGATCGCCGACTCCTTCTCGCGGCGCGCCTCGGCGATGGACTCGTCGAGCTCCTTGAGCTCCGGCGGCGCCGTCATGCGACGGATGCGCAGGCGGGCCCCGGCCTCGTCGATCAGGTCGATCGCCTTGTCCGGGAGGAACCGGTCGTTGATGTACCGGTCCGCGAGCGTGGCCGCGGAGACCAGAGCGGAGTCCGTGATGGACACGCGGTGGTGCGCCTCGTAGCGGTCGCGCAGACCCTTGAGGATCTCGATGGCGTGCTCGAGCGACGGCTCCGACACCTGGATCGGCTGGAAGCGGCGCTCCAGGGCCGGGTCCTTCTCGACGTACTTGCGGTACTCGTCGAGGGTGGTGGCACCGATGGTCTGCAGCTCACCGCGAGCCAGCATGGGCTTCAGGATGGAGGCGGCGTCGATCGCGCCCTCGGCGGCACCCGCACCCACCAGGGTGTGGATCTCGTCGATGAACAGGATGATGTCGCCACGGGTGCGGATCTCCTTGAGCACCTTCTTGAGGCGCTCCTCGAAGTCACCGCGGTAGCGCGAGCCGGCCACCAGGGCGCCCAGGTCCAGCGTGTAGAGCTGCTTGTCCTTGAGCGTCTCGGGGACGTCGCCCTTGACGATGTCCTGCGCGAGGCCCTCGACGACGGCCGTCTTGCCGACGCCGGGCTCACCGATCAGCACCGGGTTGTTCTTGGTGCGGCGGGACAGCACCTGCATGACCCGCTCGATCTCCTGCGTGCGCCCGATGACCGGGTCGAGCTTGCCCTCGCGCGCGGCCTGGGTGAGGTTGCGGCCGAACTGGTCGAGCACGGCCGAGCCCGCGGGCTGACCTTCCTGAGGGCCACCGGCGGAGACAGGCTCCTTGCCCTGGTAGCCGCTCAGCAGCTGGATGACCTGCTGGCGAACCTTGTTCAGGTCGGCACCCATCTTGGTGAGCACCTGTGCGGCAACGCCCTCGCCCTCGCGGATGAGGCCGAGCAGGATGTGCTCCGTGCCGATGTAGTTGTGACCGAGCTGCAGCGCCTCGCGGAGCGACAGCTCAAGAACCTTCTTGGCGCGCGGCGTGAACGGGATGTGCCCGCTCGGCGCCTGCTGCCCCTCACCGATGATCTCGGTGACCTGGGTACGGACGCCGTCGAGCGAGATCCCGAGCGACTCCAGCGCCTTGGCGGCAACGCCCTCACCCTCGTGGATGAGGCCGAGCAGGATGTGCTCCGTGCCGATGTAGTTGTGGTTCAGCATCCGCGCCTCTTCCTGGGCGAGGACGACGACCCGACGGGCGCGATCCGTAAATCTCTCGAACATGTGCTGCTCCCTCACGAGCGGCGTACACCTGCACCGGCGGTACCAGGCCTGACCGCAACGACTCTATGCGCTCCCAACGCGGCGACCTACCGGTTGATGCCCATGTTCGCCAGGGGCGTGACGATGGACCGTCCGTGGACGGTAAAGCGCGCCCGGAGCGCGGCGACACGCCCGGGCGGCCCCGCGAGGCGGCGAGTCCGGGCTGATTCCCGGCCGATTCCGGCGAAGGTCGTTGACGCCTCCGCGTGCACCCGGCAGTCTCGTTCCCAGACCCGCACCCGCTCCGGGAGGCCCCATGGCGGACGAACCGAGCCCGACCCCCGAGTCCTGGGAACAGATCGTCGCGCGCTTCGCGCGCTTCTCCGGTGTCGTCGGCGAGGTGGACGACCCCCTGACGTGGGGTCTGGACCTCGTCGAGGAGGAGGTCACCGGGGTCTCCGACAGCACGGACCCGACGGAGGAGCGGTTCCTACGCTCCTACCGCACGTTCGCCGGCGAGACCGTGGAGGTCGAGACCCTGCGCGTGCCCGCGACGCCGGCGCAGGTCGAGGACATCGTGCGCGCCGCCTGCAGCGGCGCGCTCGTCGCCCCGCTGCACGCCGACGTCGACCCGGCCGCCTCGCCCGAGGCGGCCGACGTGACCGACCTCGCCGAGTCGTACCAGGACTACCGCAGCGCGATGCGCGCGATCGTCGCCGAGGTGGACGACGTGCCGGTCGAGACGAAACAGTTCCACGTGGACGGCACCGCCAAGCGCTGCATGCGGGTGACCGTGCGGAACGTGACCGCCGTCTACTCCCCCACGGCCGACCGGGCCCTGGTCGTGACCGGGCCCACCGACCTGGTGGACCGGGTCGACGTCGTCACGCGGCCCATCCGCAACCTCCTGCACGGCGAGGAGGGGCCGAGATTCTGAGCCCCGCGGCGGGCACGGCGGTAGGATCGCCGCCGTGATCCGCACCATCGCCTCCGCCGCAGCGGCGCGGCCCATGGCACGTCACGCCGCCGCACCACGCCGGCTCCTGCTGACCCTGCTGCTGCTGACCGTGCTCGCCCTGGCCGGGACGGCCGCCGCCGGGCAGCGTGCCGCGGCCGCCGCGCGCTATGGCGACGACATCCAGGTGAGCTCGGACGGCGTCTCCTTCGAGCCCGGCCGCGAGAGCGACGAGGTCGCCTACGTGGTCCGCTCGCTGAGCGGCAAGAGCGCGCGCTCCTACGGGCGGGACCTCACCCGCGGCGAGCAGAACCAGGGCTGGACCGGCTTCCGCGAGGCCAGGCAGGCCTACCCCGACGGCTACTGCGTGGTGTGGGTCGAGGTCGAGGACGCGAGCAGCTGGCACGAGACGAGCGGCGACAGCGTGTGCACCGCCACCGTGCGGCCCGCGGAGCCGACGTCGACCCCCACCCCGACCTCGACGCCCCGGCCCGCGGACGAGGAGACGCCGGAGGCCACGCCCACGCCGGCCGAGACGGAGTCCCCGGCGGCGGAACAGGCGGCGGCAGCGGCGACGGAGCCGACCCCGACGCCCACGCCGACCCCCACCCCGACGCCGTCGGCCAGCCCGAGCCCGACACCGACCCCGTCGGCGTCCGCCACGCCGAGCCCCTCGCCGTCGACCACGTCGCCCGGGGCCGGGCTGCTGCGGAACATCCAGGAGGTGTCCCCGGCCCAGGCGCAGACGCACGTGGCGCAGGAGGAGGACCTGCTCACGCCGCTGGGCTGGGTCGCGGTGCTCGGCGGCGGCGGGCTGCTGACCGTGGGCGGCGCGCTGCTGCTCCTGCGCCGCCTCACCTGAGGCCCGCGCCGCACCTCGCTCCGGCCCAGCCGGACGACGCCGCTCGGGGCAGACTGATCCGGTGACCACTCCCGCAGGCCTCCTGCTGACCCCCGGCGCGGGCGCGAGCCGCGAGAGCCCGGCGCTCGTCACGGTCGAGCAGACCCTGGCCGACGCCGCGCCGCCGCTGCCCGTGCGCCGCGTCGACTTCCCGTACCGCCTGGAGGGGCGGCGGATGCCGGACCGGGCCCCCGTCGCCGTCGCGCACCTGCGGAAGGAGGCGGCCGCCTGGGCGGACGAGCTCGGCGTGGGGACCGGCCAGCTGCTGCTGGGCGGGCGGTCCTACGGCGGGCGGATGTGCTCGATGGCGGTCGCCGAGGGCCTGCCCGCCGCCGGGCTGGTGCTGCTCAGCTACCCGCTGCACCCGCCGGGCAAGCCGGAGAAGCTCCGCGTGGAGCACTTCGGGCAGATCGAGGTGCCGACGCTCCTCGTCTCCGGCGACAAGGACCCGTTCGGCACGCCCGACGAGCTCGCGGCCCACGTCGCGGCGATCCCCGGGCCCGTCACCAACGTGACGCTGTCCGGGGCGCACGACATGCGCGGCGTCGCGCGGGAGAAGGCAGTGGCCGAGGCCGTCGCGGCCTGGGTCGCGACCCTCTGAGGAACGTGTCAGACCCTCAGGTCACCAGGGTGACCTGAGGGTCTGACACGTGCGGCGGGGTCCGGGTCAGCGACCGCCGGCCGGCTTCTCCGGGTACTCCGGGGGGGTCTTGTCGAGCTCGATCGCGATCTCGCGCCGCTCCGCGACGATGTGCGGCCGCTCCTCGTCGCGCTGCTCCAGCGCGTCCGCCTGCAGCTCGGCGTCCAGGTGGTCCCAGTACAGGGTGCCGTCGAGGTGCTGCGACTCGTGGATGAAGCAGCGCGCCAGGTAGCCGGTGCCCGACAGCTGCACCGGTCCCCCGTGCTGGTCCACGCCGCGCACCGTGGCGGCGCCGGGCCGTTCCAGGGGCTCGTACGCGCCGGGCACGGAGAGGCAGCCCTCCTCCTCGGTCTCGGGCTCGGCCTCGAGGTCCATCTCCAGGACCGGGTTGACCACGTGGCCCACGTGCCGGTCCCCGGACGCGTCCGTGAGGTCGTAGACGAACACCCGCAGGTCCACGCCCACCTGAGGCGCCGCGAGACCCACGCCCTGCGCCGACTCCATGGTGGCGAACAGGTCGTCGATCAGCCGCGCGAGCTCCGGCGTCGAGAACTCCTCGACGGTCCGGGACGGCGTGTGCAGCACCGGCTCGCCGATCTCGGTGATGCGCAGCACCCGGCCCCGCTCCACCTCCGGGGCGGTCGCGGGGTACTCCTCGACCGGCTCGCCGAGCAGGTACGTGACGGGCTTACGTCGTCGGGGGCGGGTCCATGCCATGGCAGAGAGGGTACCTTCGACGCATGCAGTCCACGCCGATCCGCGACGCCGCCGGCGCCGCGGGGTACGCGCTCGACACGGCGCAGCTGGCCGCGGCGGAGCACCTCGAGGACCTGCTGCACACCCTGGGCACGCGGCCCGGGCGCCCGCGTCACGACGGCCCGCGCGGGGTGTACCTCTGGGGCCCCGTGGGCCGCGGCAAGACCTGGCTGCTGGACCGGTTCCACGGCCGCTCGGGTGGGCCCCGGTTCCACTTCCACGAGTTCTACCGTGCGCTGCACGCCGAGGTCTGGGCCCGCACGGGCACGCCCGACGCGATGGAGCGCGCCCTGGACGCCCTGCTCGGCGACGCCGCCGTGCTCTGCTTCGACGAGCTGCACCTGCACGACGCCGGGGACACCATGCTGCTCTCCCGCGCCCTCCGCGCCCTGCTGGGTCGCGGGGTGACGCTCGTCGCGACGTCGAACTACCCGCCGCAGGGGCTGCTCCCCGACCCGCTGTTCCACGAGCTCGCCGAGCCCCTCATCACCCTGCTGGAGGCGTCGCTGGACGTGCGGCGGGTCGACGGCCCGGTGGACTACCGCGAGCTGCACGCCCCGGCCGCTACGGGATGGCGGACGGGGTTCGTCGTCACGCCCGGGTCGGCGGGCGGGTTCGCGGACAACGGGCCCGCCCGGCCGACGCCCGGCGAGGCCGTCGACGTCCCCCTGGCCGGCGGCCGCAGCGTGCGCGCCCTGCGCGCGGCGGACGGCGCCGTGTGGTTCGACTTCGCCGGGCTCTGCACCGCGCCGGTGTCCGCGTTGGACCTGCTGTCGCTGGCGGACCGGTTCGACCGCTGGGTGGTGTCCGACGTCGTGCCGTTCGCCGACTGCCACGTCAGCACGCAGGCGCGGTTCGTGAGTCTCGTGGACGTGCTCTACGACCGGGACCTGGCGCTCGTGGTGACCGCTCCCGGTCCGCTGGACGAGGTGTTGCTGGTGCCCGACGGCCGCCCCGCCCCGCCCGACCTGGCCCGCGCGACGAGCCGGCTGCGGCAGCTGGGTCGGGCCGGGCGCCTCGTACCGGAGCGGCAGGCATGAGCGGCGCGCACCGGCCGACCGTGCGTTCGCGGGACGACGGCGTCGCGGCCGCGCTCCGCCGTCGGGCCGTACCGGCCGTCGCGGCCGTGCTGACCGTGGTCGCGGGACTGTCCGTGCGGTCGGTGCTCGCGGGCGACGTGGCGAAGTACGCGGGCGACGCGCTCTACGCCCTGCTGATCTTCTGGCTCGTGCTGGTCGTGGCCCCGCGCACGCGCGGGTGGGTGGCCGCCGTCGTGGCGTGCGGGTTCAGCGTGGCGGTCGAGCTCTTCCAGCTCACGGGCGTGCCCGCGACGCTCGGCGCGCACAGCACGCTCGCCCGGCTGGTGCTCGGCACCACGTTCAACGCCCCGGACCTGCCCTGGTACGCCGTGGGCGCGGCAGCGGGCTGGGCGCTGCACCGGCTCGTCGTGCTCCGAGGCACCGCCCGGCGCTGACGGCGGGCCGCGGACGCCGTCACGGCGCGGGCGCCCGTCTCGTCGGTGGGGCGACAGCGACCTGCGGCACCGGAAGGACCCCGATGAACATCGCCCTGTGGACAGTGGCCGGACTGCTCGCGCTCGCCTACGTGGCCGGCGGCGGGCTCAAGGTGGTCATGAGCAAGCAGCGGATCCGCGCGACGGGCGGCGACTCGGCGGCCTGGACCGATGACGTCAGCCCGGCCAGGATCAAGACGATCGGCGTGCTGGAGGTCCTGGGCGGGCTCGGCCTCGTGCTGCCGGGCCTGACAGGCGTCGCGCCGGAGCTGGTGCCGCTCGCGGCGCTGGGCCTGGCGATGATCATGGTGGGCGCGGCGGTCACGCGGATCTCCCGCCGGGAGTACCGGCTCCTGGTGGCGGACCTGGCCTACCTGGTGCTGATCGCGTTCGTGCTGTGGGGCCGGCTCGGGCCCGTCCCGCTGGCCGCCTGAGGGGCCGGCGTCCGGCCGCCGGGCCGGCCGGTCACTCGACGACGCGCAGCGAGTGGTCGCTCGTGTTCAGCCGGCGCCCGCCGTCCGCGGTGACGGTGACGATGTCCTCGATCCGCACGCCGAACCGTCCGGGCAGGTAGACACCGGGCTCGACCGAGAAGCACATGCCGGGGACCATGGGCAGCTCCTCGCCCTCGATCATGTACGGCGGCTCGTGCGTGGTGACGCCGATGCCGTGGCCGGTGCGGTGGATGAACTGCTCGCCGTACCCGGCCTCGGTGATCAGCCGCCGGGCGGCGCGGTCCACCTCCTGGCACGCCGCCCCGGGGCGTACCGCGTCGACGCCGGCCTGCTGGGCTCGGCGCACGATCTCGTGCACCTCGCGGACCTGCTCGGTGGGCTCGCCCACGCAGACCGTGCGGCTGGTGTCGGAGCCGTAGCCGAACATCAGGCCGCCGAAGTCCAGCACTATGCAGTCGCCGTCCTGGATCACCCGCACCCCCGCCTCGTGGTGTGGGTTGGCCCCGTTGGGCCCGGATCCCACGACCGTGAAGTCGACCTGCTCGTGGCCGTGGGCGCGCAGCAGGTCGGCGAGGTCGGCGGCGACGTCGGTCTCGCGGCGTCCGGCGAAGCGGACCTTCAGGATCTCCTCGTAGGTCGCGTCGGCCGCGGCGCCCGCGGCCGCCAGGCGCGCCAGCTCGTTGTCGTCCTTGACCGCCCGCAGCATCGGGAGCCGCCGGGTCAGGGACTCGTACCGCGACCCGGGCAGCGCGGACTGCAGGCCGAGCAGGTGCATGGCCCACGTGTTGTCGGAGACGCCGTACGCGCCGTCCGGCCGCAGCATCCCGCGCACGACGTCGTACGGGTCGGCGCCGTCGGTCCAGCCCACGAGGGCGAGGGCGGGCGCGCCCTCGGCCCGCTCGGCGTCCGGCCGCTCCAGGGTCGGGACCAGCAGCGTGGGCTCCCGGTCCGCGGTGAGCAGCAGCATGGTGAGCCGCTCGGTGATCGCCGTCGGCTGGTAGCCGGTGAGCCAGACCAGGTCGGGCCCGGGCGCCACCAGGACGCCGTCGAGGCCGGCCGCGCGCCCGTCGTCGACCACGTGCGCCATGCGGGCGGCGTAGTCCCGGGTGGTGAAGGGGACGGCGGTGAGGGGTTCGGTGCTCATGACGTCTCTCCCGAGGGCTGGTCGACGGACGGGGCGTCCTGGGCCCCGCCCGTGGCGGCGGCGGTCGTGGGCAGCGTGTGCAGGTGCGCGGCGGCCGCGGCCGCCGAGTCGGACAGGCTGGCCCGGCCGGCCGGGTGCCGCACGATGACGACGATAGCGAGCAGCAGCCCGAGCGCGCTGAACACCGCCATGACCCACGACGCCGCGGCCAGCCCGGCCGAGAGGGCGTCGGCGTCCGCGGCGCCGTCCGCCACCTGGTTGGCGGTCACGCCGGCGTAGATCGTCGCCGCCAGCGCGGTCGCCACCGCCGCTCCGACATACCGGGCCATGTTGGAGACGCCGGAGGCCTCGCCGACCTGGTCCGCCGCCACCGAGGCCGTGGCGGCCGACGACGACGGGCCGTTCGACAGGCCCATGCCGACGGCGATGGCCACGAGGGGCAGCAGGAACACCAGGTACTGCCACGACGCGTTCGCGAAGCCGATCGCGACGAAGCCGGCGGCCGTGATCGCGAAGCCAGCGCCGATGACCTGCCGGGGACCGAACCGCCCGGCCAGCCGGGGCACCAGCGGGGCGACGACGACGAGGCCCACCGTGGCGGGCAGCGTGGCCAGCCCCGCCTGCAGCGGCGAGAGGCCGAGCGTCGACGGGTCCTGGAAGTAGAGGCTGAGCAGGTACATGAGCGCGTTGATGGTGCCCGCGCCGATCAGGATGGCGATGGTCGCGCCCACCAGGACCCGGTTGCGCAGCAGGCGCAGGTCCAGGAGCGGGGCGGCGACCCGGCGCTCGGTCCGCACGAAGGCCCAGCCCGCGACCAGCGTGATCGCGAAGCAGGTGAGCGTGGGCACCGAGATCCACCCCCAGTCGCCGCTCTTGCTCACCCCGAGGATCAGCGGCATCAGGGTCAGGGCGATCAGGAAGGTGCCGAGGTAGTCGATGGACCGTGGCGCGTCCGGGTCCCGGGACTCCGCGACGGCGAAGTAGGTGAGCGCCATGCACAGCACCGCCACGCCGGCGTCGATCCAGAACAGCCCCTGCCACCCCGTGACGTCAACCAGGACACCGCCGACCAGCGGCCCGGCGGCGGCCCCCACCGCCGCCGCGGCGCCCCACAGCGAGACGGCGCGCAAGTTCTCGTCGCCCTTCGTGGCCACCGACAGCAGGCTCAGCCCGCAAGCCAGGATGGTGGCGCCGGCGGCGCCCTGGATGACCCGGCCCGCGATGACCATGCCGCCCGACTGTGCCAGCGCGATCAGCACGCAGGAGACGACGAACAGCGCCAGGCCGAGCTGGAAGACCCGCTTGCGCCCGAAGACGTCGCCGAGCGAGCCGGAGGTGATGATCACTGCCGCGCCGACCAGCGAGTAACCGGTGACGGCCCACTGCAAGGTGTCGACCGACATCCCGGTGTCCTCGCTGATCGCCGGCAGGAGGATGCTGACCGCCGAGGTGTTCGCGTTGACGACCAGCGTCGAGATGCAGGTCGCCGCCAGCACGCCTCCGGCGCCGACCGGGGTGCTCGTCGCGTTCATCCGGGGTCCCTCCCGAGCGAGACCCTAGGAGCCGCCCGGGCGCGGCCGGTCACCCGAATTGGGTGAGAGAGGCAGGTGGCCCCCGGTCAGAGATGGTTCTGACCTGGCCCGTGCGAGAGGGGCCTACCGGGTCAGGCTCGGCCGCAGAGCAACAACCAGGTCGGCGGCGAGGAACGACACCGCGGATGCGACCTGCTCGGGCTCGCCCACGAGCTCCTCGGCCCGGCCGGCCATCACCGCGCCAAGGGAATCAGGTCCACGGCCGAAGAGTTCGTCGAGATGGTCGATCGCCTCACGGGTCACCTCGTGGCTCAGGTCGTTGCGGAGCAGGTCGTCGATCGCAGTACGGAGCGTCTCGGTCTCCACGGCACGAAGCACCCGGTAGATGTCGTGCGCGTCCTTGTCGTTGAGCCTGGTGGGCGCCCCTACACGCTCCGCGATCTTGAACAGCTTCGCGACCAGAAGGGCAGCGGGCCCAGCAACACGCGCTCGGATCTCTCGCGGGTCCTCGGGATCGAGCGCGCGGACTGCGATCTCCGAGTTGTCGACGAGCGCCGCCTCCAGGCCCCGGGCGCGCCTGGCAACGCCCTTGTGGTGTGGTGGGATGCGGGCGCCGCGCCTGCCACCCAAGCCAGCCAGCTGCTCCGGAACCATCAGATCGACAGGGATCCCATCACTGCTGAGCCACGAACCTGGCTGATCTCCCGGTACGAAGCCACCGCTCTTCATCGCCGCTTCGAGGAGCGGATCGTCGACCAGGGCCCTGGGGTCGAGCGCCACGTCGCTGTCCTTGGTGGCTTCGGCCAACGCTACGTCCACGCCCCCGGTCTGGAGATAGATCGCCTGAGCCCCGATGACGACAACTGCGTCGCGCTGATCCGCTAGCGCCTCGAGCGCATCGAGGAGGACTGCTCGGGACCTCGCAAGCAGGTCGAGCTCATGTCCGTGACTCCGCATTTCGTTCCTTCCATGCCGCGAACTCAGGGCTGTTCTCAGCCCATTCGATGAGAGCCTCCGCCTCGGACGGCGATCGGCCCGGCCCTGTCATCAGGTCGACCGCGACCTGAGTCGGCGCGGCGAGAACAAGGCCGTCAACCATCATCGTTCGCTCGGTCAGAACATCGAACACAGGTTCGGCAAGGATCACGTTCGCCCCCCTGTCGGTCTCGCGCAGCCCCCACTCCTCAGCGATCAGCCGGGGCCGGGCCGCGTACGCCATGACAGAACGTGCCGGGGCATAGGGCGCCCACGCGGCGGCCGCCACCGACCCGGTCACCGCGTACTCCTCACGGGCACCCGCGCGGATCTGGTCCACGAGGTGCTCCACGCCCCGGGGCGCGACCCAACGAGTCAGGGCGTTGGCCTGCGAGAACTGATAGTCCTGGCCCCACCTGCGCAGAAGCCCCGACCAGTCGGTGAGGGTCAGGTCTCCCCCGCGACTTCTGGTCACGAGCGACTCGGACTCCAGGAATTCGATCACGCGATAGACGGAGCCGGTCGCGGCCCCAGAAACATCAACCAGTCGCCGGATCCGCCACTGGTCAGGGAAGTCGAGGAGTGCTCGCACGACCCGGGCTGCGGGCTCCCCCTTGAGCGCCCCGCGGGGTCGTCCGGGCCCGCGCCACGGGTCCTTGTCCGCTCCACGATCGGAGACGAACAGACCCGGCATATCGACTCGCACCAGCACGTTGCCGGTCGCGTCCGCGTACGACAACCCGGCCTCCGCCAGACGTGTGCGCACGGAACCGGTCAGGTAGCGGGCGACAACCATCCCGGTCGATCCCGGAACCGCCTCCATGAGGCCGGCGAGCTTTGCGCTAACGGTGGCGACGTCGCGAGCCTCCAGCGTGGTCTTGGCCTCGACGAGAACCACGGCCGCAACCTGGTCCGGCGATGTGAAGCGAAGAATCAGGTCAGCACCATCGGCGCGGTCCGACGACTCGGCCACGCCCCAGGCGGGCGGCAGCCGAGTTCGAAGGACGTCGACGGCAGCCTGAACAACCTGCCGTTCGTCGCGGGGCTTCGCGGGCAGAGGCTCCATGTTCAGATAATAGGCCCTCTCAGCCGTCGACGGAGAGCGGCAATTAGCTGAACATGTTCGAGGGGCAGCCAGCTACGTTTCCGTAGATCGCGGTTTCCAGCTCCCACCGGGCGGCGGGCCCAACGTGGGAGAGCGGAGTACGCCGGGGGTGCGCGAGATGCCCGCAACGGAGCCTGAGATGCAAGAAACCCCGGCCAACCGAGGCACATATGGCCTGGTCGGACGGGGTGTCCTTGGTGGAGCCGCCTGTGGGAATCGAACCCACGACCTTCTCATTACGAGTGAGACGCTCTGCCGACTGAGCTAAGGCGGCGCACGCACCGCACACCGGTCAGGACCGGATGGGTGAGCGGGCCCAACTGTACCCAATGCATGACCCAGGTTCCAAAGCGAAACCGTGTGACTTCCCTGACCGGCGGAACGGCGCCGCCCAAGAGGTCAGCAGGTGAGCCCGTCCTTCGGTGCCTTGCCCTCCAGCAGGTAGGTCTCCACGGCGTTGCTGACGCAGGTGTTGGAGCGGCCGTAGGCCGTGTGCCCCTCGCCCTCGTAGGTCACCAGCACGCCCGTCGACAGCGTGTCCGCGAGTGCCTCGGCCCAGCGGTACGGGGTGGCCGGGTCGTTCGTGGTGCCGATGACGACGATCGGGGGCGCGCCCTTGGCGGCGGGGTCGAACTCCTGCTCGGCCGGCGGGTACGGCCAGTCGGTGCACTCGATGCCCGAGTAGCCGAACGACTCGCCGAGCGTGGGGGCGGCGGCCTCGATCTCGGCGGCGATGTCGCGCATCTTCGTCATGTCCTCCTCGGCGCGGGAGTCGGCGCAGTTGATCGCGCGGAACGCCTCCTCGCTGTTGGACTTGAAGGTGCCGTCGTCGTTGCGGTCGTTGTAGACGTCCGCCAGGTAGAGCAGGTCGTCACCGGTGCCCTCCCAGAAGACCTCCCGCAGGGCCTGGGTGAGGAACGACCAGGATGCCTCGTCGTACATCGTCACGGCCACGCCGTAGAACGCGAGCTTCTTGGTCACGTCCCGCCCCGACGACGTCGGGATCGGGTTGGGCTCGGCGTCCTCGACCATGTCCTGGATCCGCTTCAGGCCGGCGTCCACGTCGTCACCGAGCGGGCAGTCGCTGCCCGCCTGGCAGTCGGTCACGTAGGCCCGCAGCGCGCTCTCGAAGCCCTCAGCCTGCTGCAGCGCCACCTCGTCCGAGCTGAGCGTGGTGTCCAGCGCGCCGTCGAGCACGAGGCGGCCGGCCCGGTCCGGGAAGAGGCCGGCGTAGGTGGCCCCGAGCTGGGTGCCGTACGAGTAGCCGAGGTAGTTCAGCTCGTCGTCGCCGAGCGCGCCCCGGAGCATGTCCATGTCCCGCGCGGCGGACTGGGTGTCCACGTTCCCGAGCAGCGGGCCGGTGTTCTCGTCGCACGCCTTGCCCCAGGCGCGGACGGCGTCCTGCCGCGCAGCGAGGCCCTCCGGCGTGTACGGGTAGTCGGTGCTGAGGAACTCGTCCTTGCCGGCGTCGTCGTAGCACTTGACCGGCGTCGACTGCCCCACCCCGCGCGGGTCGAAGCCGACGATGTCGAACGACGAGCGCAGGGCCTGCCCGAACCGCGACGGGTCGGCCACGAAGTCCACCCCGGAGCCGCCCGGCCCGCCCGGGTTGACCAGCAGGGACCCGGTCTTCTGCCCGGTGGCGGGGATGCGCTTGAGCGCGATCTCGATGCTCCCCGCCCCCGGGTCGTGCCACGACAGCGGCGCGGCCGCCGTCGCGCACTGGAAGTCGTCGCCGCACTCGGTCCACTCCAGCGACTGACCGTAGTAGTCCTCGTAGCCCTTGGGCGCGCCCTCCGTCGCCGAGCCGTCCGACTTGCCCACGTCCTCCAGCGCGGTCTGCACCTTGGGAGGTGCTCCGCAGGCGGCGAGGAGCAGGGCAGTGGTGAGCAGCGTGGCGACGACGGCCGCAGGCTGACGACGGCGGGCGGGGCGAATCACCCGGCCAACCTACCGGTTGTGCTCGGTGGATTTCCTACCCGCTGGCGAACCGACACGCGACCCTCACGAGTCGAGCCAGGCGACCGGACCGGGCTCGCCGTCGGCGCTGCGCGGCTGGAGCTCGACCTTGCCCTTGTCATCGAGCTGGACCGGCACCGGCTGCCCGGTGTCGGACTCGGCCGGGACCTCGACCACCGTGGTCGTGGGCACGAAGTCCATGGTGCAGATGCCGTCCTCGGCGGGCACGAAGGTCACCGTGAGCACGCCGTCCGCCGCGGCCACGCCGCCGGACTTACCGCCCGAGCCGATGGTCGCCTGCGGTTCCGCGAACGTGGGGCACGAGCTGGACCCGTTGGTCACGACGTACAGCAGACCGGGCTCGGGCGACCACGCGACGCCCACGGTCGAGTCGGTGCTGCCCTCGAGCCCCGGCGGCAGGCCGCGGCCCGAGTTCCCGGCGGCGATCTCCATGTCGGCGGCCTCCGGCAGCTTGCCGTCCTCGGACGCGCTGGGGCTGGGACTGGGGCTCGTCGTGTCGCTCTCCTCCGGGGACGACGTCGACACCGACCCGCCCGTCTGGGATCCCGCGGTGTCGGCCTGCGCGCACCCCGCCAGCGCGAGGACCGCGATCACCCCGATGCCCAGCGCCGACGCGCCCGCGCGCGTGAGAGTCCGTGCCGCAGCACCCGACCGGTTCGTCCGCTCGATCCTCATGCCCAGTTCCTTCCGCTCGCCTCTGACACCACCAGGTGTGTGTCGCAGGAATGCGACGCCTCCACCCCTGTCATGTGGCGAGCGGCGTGGTTCTTGCACGACACCGCGACCAACATTGGCAAAGGGTCAGGTGATCGGCACCTCGAGCGGGTGAGAAGTCAGACGCGGGCGGTCGCGAACCGGAGCTTCTCGGGCGTAGCGTCCGCGGCCGTCTTGCGCAGGAAGGCCCGGCGGTGCACCGAGAAGGCGTTGCGGTCGTCGAAGAAGTCGCGCGCCATCTCGGCCAGCTCGATGGTCTGGTAGTACGACAGCGGCCGGTCGGTCGCCCGGCGCTCCGCACGCGCGGCGAGCATCCAGCCGAGCGTCGCGGGCTCCTCGTACCCCTGCGCCGCCGACTGCAGCCAGGTGGTGAACTCGCCCCACTCGCGCGGCCCGACGGCGCTGATCAGCCCGATGCGCGCCGCCTCGGCCACCGAGATCGGCAGCTTGCGCGACAGCAGCAGCGACGCCCGGTGGTCGCCCACGCGCGCCGGCATGCTCCAGGAGTGGAGCTCGGAGCCGAAGATGCCCATGTCGTAGTACGGGTTCAGGACGACGCCCTCGCGGGCCAGCGTCACGTCCGCGCACAGCCCGGCCATGACGCCGCCGGCGCCGGCGTTCGCGGTGAACGCGGCGACCGTGAGCTGCTCGGCGGTCGCGATGGCGAGGCAGAGCTCGTCGATGGCGCAGATGTTGTCCCAGGCCTCGGCGGCCGGGTCGGGCGAAGCGTCGACGGTGCCCAGGTGGATCCCGTTGGAGAACGCGTGCTCCGTGCCCTTGATGACCAGCACCCGGGTGTCCTCGGTGAGGGCCTTCTCCACGGCGCTCGTCATGCGGCGGCACTGCTCCGTGTACATCGCGCCGCTGTAGGAGCGGAACGTCAGGTAGCCGACGGCGCCGTCGCGCACGTAGGTGGTCTCCGCCATGGAGTCCGGCACGCGGCGGAATGGGGCGTTGCTCGCGTCGATGACCTGCGCGGCCGGGAGCTTGGTGCCGCGGCGTCCGCTCAGCTCGGCGGCGTAGCCCACCCAGAGCGTGCCGACGCCGCAGGCGATCGCCACCGCGTCGAGGTTGCGGCCCACCACGGTGCCGGGCTGGGCGCCGGTGTGCTCCGGCGACGCGACGGCGTCGAACACGCAGACCGAGCGGCCGTTCACGCCCGCGGGGGCGCCGGGGGCGCCGTCGGCCGCGGCGACGAGCCGCTCCAGCTCGGTGGCGGGGCGGCTCCAGTCGATCCGGAAGTCCTCGCGGCGCAGCAGCGGCAGCTCGCCGCTTACCGGCACGATCCGCAGGCAGGCCTCCGAGGGGATGGGCCGCTCGCCGTCGGCGACCTTGCGGACCACCTCGCCGATGCAGGCCATCGCGGCGTCCGCGACGCGGCTGTTGTACAGCGCGCTCTTGGAGATGGGCTGGTCCGGCATGTCGAACACGGCCGTGGCCCACACGGGGCCGGCGTCCAGCTCCTCGACGGCGGACAGGGCCGTCACGCCCCAGCGGTCCCGGCCGTCGCGGATCGCGTGGTCCAGCGACGAGGGCCCGCGGTCGCCCACCGGGCCCGGGTGCACGATGACGGTCGGCCAGCGGTCGTAGATCGTGTCCGGCACGCGGTGCTTGAGGAACGGGCAGAGGATCAGGTCCGGGTCCACCCGCTCGACGGCGCGGGTCATGGCGGCGCCCGACTCGAAGGTCGGGGCGAGCTCGACTCCGACGTCGTGCCCCTGCTCCCGCAGGGAGCACCAGACCCGCTGGGTAAGACCGTTGAAGGCAGAAACCAGCAGGAGGATCCTCATCGGACGGTGGACTCCTAAATCGCACGGAAGAGCTCTGGGGGCGCCCCGCAGCCTAACCAGGGACGGCATTCGGGACAATGTGCCACGGTGGTTCAGATTCACCCGCGCGAAATCTTCACACGTGGCGGATACCGCGGAGGAACTTCAGCCCTGCGGACGCAGCGCGATCGCCATCGCCTCAAGGGCCAGGAGCGGCGCCACGTTGCCGTCCAGGCGGGTGCGGGCCACCCCGATCGAGTCCATGCGCCGCACCGTCTGCTCGGGGGTCGAGTCGGCCGCGAGGGCACGCACCGTCTCGGCGAGCTCGGCGTTGACCAGGTCGACCTCCGCCCCGAGCTGCACCACGAGCACGTCCCGGTAGAGGGAGAGCAGGTCCACCATCGCACGGTCGAGCACGTCGCGCTGGTGCCGCGTGGCGCGCCGCTTCTGGTCGTCCTCCAGCTGCTTGAGCTGGGAGCGCAGGCGCGGGGGCAGCGTCTCGCCGTCGGCCACTCCCAGGGCGCGCAGCAGCTCGGCCTTCTCGGCCGCGTCGCGCTCCTGCGTGGCCGAGACGGCCTCCGCCTTGGCCACGTCCACGAGCTCGCCCGCGGCGAGGACGGCGTCGCCGACGCCGCGGATGCGGCGTGCGATGCTCAGCACGGCCGTGCGCCGCTCGCGCGCCCCGGCGTCCCGGGCCAGGCGCTTGGCCAGGCCGACGTGGCTCTGCGCCGCACGGGCCGCGCTGAGCGCGACCGCCGGGTCCGCGCCGTCGCGCCGCACCAGCAGGTCGGCGACCGCCTGCGGGGGCGGCACGCGCAGCACCACGCCGCGGCAGCGCGAGCGGATGGTGGGCAGCACGTCCTGGACCGACGGCGCGCACAGCACCCAGACGGTGTGCGGCGGCGGCTCCTCGATGGCCTTGAGCAGCACGTTCGTGGTGCGCTCGGCCATGCGGTCGGCGTCCTCGATGACGATCACGCGCCACCGGCCGCCCGAGGGCGAGCGGGACGCAGTCATGATCAGGTCGCGCACCTCGTCGATGGTGATGACGACCTTCTCCGTGGCCAGCAGCGTGACGTCGGGGTGGGTGCCCGCCATGGTGGTGGTGCACGACCGGCACACGCCGCACCCGCCCTGCGGGCACTGCAGAGCGGCGGCGAAGGCACGCGCGGCGACCGACCGGCCGGAGCCGGGCGGCCCGGTGACCAGCCACGCGTGCGTCATCGCGGCCGGGCTGGCCACGGCGGCCTGCAGCGTGGCGACGGCGGACTCCTGCCCGACGACGTCGTCCCACACCGTCACGAGCGGTCCTCGGAGTCGGGGACCGTGACGGCGGCCGCCTCGGTGACCACGGGCGTCAGGCCCAGCCGCGCGACGACGTCGACGCGGATCTGCGCCTGGATGTCGTCGACCGGGGCCGCGGCGTCGATGACCACGTAACGCTCCGGGTCGGCCGCCGCGCGCTGGAGGAACGTGTCGCGCACCCGCGTGTGGAACTCGAGGCCGGCCCGCTCCAGCCGGTCCAGCGCACCCTTGCCCTCGGCCGCGGCGCGGCGCGCGGCGGCCGCCTCGGGGTCGAGGTCGAGCAGGATCGTGATGTCCGTGCGCAGGCCCTTGGTGGCCCACAGCGAGAGGTGCTCCACCTCGCCGGGCGGCAGGTCGCGGCCGCCGGACTGGTAGGCGATCGAGGAGTCGACGTAACGGTCGGTGATCACCACGGCGCCGCGCTCCAGCGCGGGCCGGACCACGGTCTCGACGTGGTGGGCGCGGTCGGCGGCGTAGATGAGCGCCTCGGCGCGCGGGCCCATGTCCTGACCGTGCATGACGGCGGCCCGCAGCTCCTGGCCGAGCGTGGTCGCGCCCGGCTCGAACGTGAGCAGGACCTCGCGGCCCGTCAGGTCCGCCAGCCAGTCGCCGAGGAGGCGGGACTGGGTCGACTTGCCCACGCCCTCGCCGCCCTCGAAGGAGATGAAGTAGCCCGGTGCGTTCACGCCGCCACCCTAACCGGGCCCGCTGACATCGACCCGGGCGGCTTCCGCTGAGCGGCGCCCGCGCACCCGGCGCACGATGGGGAGATGGACGACAACGAGCAGAGCATCACGTCGATCACCGAGGACGAGTGCTGGGAGTTCCTCTCCATGCAGCCCATCGGGCGCCTCGGCACCGCCGTCGGGGGCGAGCCCGAGATCTTCCCGCTGAACTTCGCGGTCGCGGACCGGACCATCTACTTCCACACCATCCCGGGCACGAAGGTCGCCGAGGTGGCGATCAACGAGAAGGTCGCGTTCGAGGTCGACCAGTGGGGTCCGGAGATCGCGTACAGCGTCGTCGTGAAGGGCACCGCCGAGATCCTGGAGACCGACGCCGACATCGCGGCGGCCGAGTCGACCAACCTGATCAGCTACCTGGAGGAGACCCGGGACACGTGGGTGCGCATCACGCCCACCCACGTGACGGGCCGCCGCCTGCGGCGCTGACCCGCGCGGCTACTTCTTGGCCGCGGGCTTCTTGGCCGGAGCCTTCTTCGCGGGCGCCTTCTTGGCCGGCGCCTTCTTCGCCGGGGTGCGCTTCTTGGCCGGGCCCTGGGCGCGCTTCTCGGCGAGCAGCTCGATGGCCCGCTCGGCCGTGACCGACTCCGGGGTGAGGTCCCGCGGCAGGGTGCGGTTGGTCTCGCCGTCGGTCACGTACGGGCCGAACCGGCCGTCCTTGACCGTGATCGGCTTGCCGCTGTTCGGGTCGTCGCCGAGCTCGCGCAGCGGCGGCGTCGCGGTGCGCCCGCGGCCCCGCTTGGGCTGCTTGTAGATCTCCAGCGCCTCGTCCAGGGTGACCGTGAACATGGCCTCCTCGGACGGCAGGGTCCGCGAGTCCGTGCCCTTCTTGAGGTACGGGCCGTAGCGGCCGTTCTGCGCGGTGATCTCGTCGCCCGACTCCGGGTCCGTGCCCACGACGCGCGGCAGCGACATGAGCTGCAGGGCGTCCTCCAGGGTCACCGAGTCCAGGGCCTGCGTCTTGAGCAGCGACGCAGTCTTCGGCTTGGGCAGGGCGGCCAGCGCCCGCTTCTTCGCCGCGGCCGACAGGTCCGGGTCGAGGTCGGGCTCGGGCAGCTGCTCGGTGACGTACGGGCCGTAGCGGCCGTTCTTCGCCACGATCGGGTTGCCCGTCTCGGGGTGCTCGCCCAGCACGCGGCCGTCGTCGGCGCCGGCCGCGAGCAGCTCGCGCGCCTTGGCGACGGTCAGCTCGTCGGGCGCGACGTCGTCCGGCACCGAGGCGCGGGGCGGGGTCTTGCCCTCCTCGACCTCGGCCGCGAGGTCCTCCAGGTAGGGGCCGTAGCGGCCCACGCGCACCCGGATGCCCTCGCCGATGTCCACGGAGTTGATCGCCGCGGCGTCGATCTCGCCGAGGTTCTCGACGAGGGCGCGCAGCCCGCCGCCCTCGCTGTCCACGCCGAGCTCGTCGGACGTGCCGATGTTGCCCGGCACCTCCCCGAAGTAGAACTCGCGCAGCCAGGCCACCCGCTCGCGGGAGCCGGCCGCGATCTGGTCGAGGTCCTCCTCCATCGTTGCGGTGAAGTCGTAGTCGACGAGCCGGTCGAAGTGCTCCTCCAGCAGCCGGATCACCGCGAACGCGAGCCACGTCGGCACGAGGGCCTGGCCGCGCGTGATCACGTAGCCGCGGTCCTGGATGGTCGAGATGGTCGCGGCGTACGTGGACGGGCGGCCGATGCCGCGCTCCTCCAGCGCCTTGACCAGCGAGGCCTCCGTGTACCGGGCGGGCGGCGTGGTCGAGTGGCCGTCCGCGGCGAGGTCGGTGCCGGTCAGCGCGTCGCCCTCGGCCATCGTCGGCAGGCGCGTCTCCTTGGCCGCCGCGGCGGTGTCGGGCGCGTCGGTCTCGGCGTCCGCGCCCTCCTCGTAGGCCGCGAGGAAGCCGCGGAACGAGATCACCGTGCCGGACGCCGAGAACACCGCCTCGTTGCCGTCCTGCGCGCCGCCGACGATGGTCGCGCCGAGGCGGACGGACGCCGTCGAGCCCTTCGCGTCCGCCATCTGCGAGGCCACCGTGCGCTTCCAGATCAGCTCGTACAGCCGGAACTGGTCGCCGCTCAGCTCGCCGGCGACCTGCGCCGGGGTGCGGAACGAGTCGCCCGCGGGGCGGATCGCCTCGTGCGCCTCCTGGGCGCCCTTGGCCTTGCTGGCGTAGAGCCGCGGCGCGCCCGGCACGTACTCCGCGCCGTACAGCTCAGCGGCCTGCCGCCGCGCCGCGTCCGTCGCCTCCTTGGAGAGCGACGGGCTGTCGGTACGCATGTAGGTGATGTAGCCGTTCTCGTACAGACCCTGCGCGGTGCGCATCGCCTGCCGCGACGACATCCGCAGCTTGCGGCCCGCCTCCTGCTGCATCGTCGAGGTGGTGAACGGCGCGGCCGGACGGCGCGTGTACGGCTTGGTCTCCAGGCTCTTGACCGCGAAGTCGGCGGCCTCCAGCCCGGCGACGACGGCGCGGGCCGCCGCCTCGTCGAGCTGCACGACACCGGTGCGGACCTTGAGCCGGCCCCGGTCGTCGAAGTCCCGGCCGGACGCGACCTTCTGGCCCGCGAGCTGGGTGAGCCGCGCGCGGAAGGACGGCTGGCCGGAGCCGGCGCCGTCGTCCGCGACCGCGAAGGTGCCCGCGACGTCCCAGTAGTCGGCCGAGACGAACGCCATGCGCTCGCGCTCCCGCTCGACCACCAGGCGCGTGGCCACCGACTGCACGCGGCCGGCGGACAGGCCCTGCCGCACCTTGCGCCACAGGACCGGCGAGACCTCGTACCCGTACAGGCGGTCGAGGATGCGCCGCGTCTCCTGGGCGTCCACCAGGTCCTGGTCCAGCTCGCGCGTGTTCTCCAGCGCGCGGAGGATCGCGTCGCGGGTGATCTCGTGGAACACCATGCGCTTGACGGGGACCTTGGGCTTGAGCTCCTGGATCAGGTGCCAGGCGATGGCCTCGCCCTCGCGGTCCTCATCGGTCGCGAGGAAGAGCTCGTCGGCATCCTTGAGGGCCTTCTTGAGCTCGGAGACCTTCTTCTTCTTGTCCGCGTGGACCACGTAGTAGGGGTCGAACCCGTTGTCGACGTCGACGGAGAACTTGCCGTACGGGCCCTTCTTCATCTCCGCGGGCAGGTCCTTGGGCTGCGGGAGGTCGCGAATGTGCCCCACGCTGGCTTCGACCTCGTAGCCGTCACCGAGATAGCTCTGGATCTTGCGAGCCTTCGTGGGCGACTCGACGATCACGAGCTTGCGTGCCTGGGACATCCGGTCCTGCCTGCTTCCTGCTGGGTCTGGGGACGTGCGCCGGGTGGCGTTGGAGAGTTCACGGTACGCCAGGCGCGACGGATCGCACCCTATCCGGGCTCACAGTGGGCCGCCCGGCAGTTTCACATGACCGTGGTGATTTTCACTCGTGGCGTCAAGGACACGGCGTCGATGACACAGGGAGCCACACATCTGCGCCACGGTCTCTCCAACGGACTCCTCTACCGTGGGGCCATGACCGACCGCACCCTCCCGCCACCCGCGCTGTCGCAGCCCGCAGAGGGCCACGCCATCGGCAGCGTCAGCAGCCCGATGCCCGGTCGGACGCCTGGTCACCGGCCCCGGGTTGGTCCGCGCGTGGCGGCCGCCGTCGTCGCCGTCCTGGGCATGTGGGGCGTGTGGGCCACCTGGGACACCTTCGTCGCCTCCGGCCGCGGCCAGCACGCCGACCAGCTCGCGCTCGAGGGCGCGGCCACCGGGCAGGGCGTGCTGTGGGAGCTGGCCGAGCCGGTGCTCGGTGTGGTGTCCAACTCATTCGTCGGCCTGGGCCTCGCGGTCGCCGTCGTGCTCGCGCTGGCCCGCGGGCGCTGGTGGCTCGCGGCGCAGGTCGTGATCCTGGTGGCCGGCGCGAACCTCACCACGCAGGTGCTCAAGCACCTGGTGCTCGACCGGCCCGCGCTGCTCGACACCGCGCGCGCCGACATCAACACCCTGCCCAGCGGGCACACGACCGTCGCCGCCTCGATCGCCGCCGGGCTGCTCATCGCGGTGCCGCGGCGCTGGCGCCCGGTCGTCGCGCTGGCGGGCGCGGCCTACACGGCGGCGACCGGCGTCTCCACGCTGATCGGGCAGTGGCACCGGCCGTCCGACGTCGTCGCCGCGATCCTGGTGGTGCTCGCCTGGGGCGCCGGCGTCTGCGTGCTGAGCTCCCGGTCGTCCCTGGACGAGCCCCGCTCCGGCGCGGAGCCCGGGTCGTCGGGCGCGGCGGGCCTGCTGCTGCTCGGCGCCCTGGTCAGCGGGGCGCTCGGCGTCGGCGCGCTGGGCAGCGTGCGTGGCTACGGCTGGGCCCTGCCGATCGGCGGCGACCTGACGGCCTACATGGGCGGGGCGCTCGGCGTGGTGGCCGTGACCCTGGGCTCGTTCGCCCTGCTCCTCCTGGTCCGGCAGTCCACGGCGCGCCCCTGAGACCCCACGAGCGTGTCAGACGCTCAGATCACGGGAGTGACCTGAGCGTCTGACACGTCATCCGAAGGGGGTCACGGGGTCGAGTAGCCGCCCGTGTACGAGCCCGAGCCCGAGTACGACTCCACGACCCAGCGGTAGGTGCCCGCCGTGCCGTTGTAGCTCACGCTCTCGTCGGGCTGCGACGTGATGCCCTGGGCCACGGTGACCCAGCTGCTGCCGCTCACCTTCTGCAGGAACAGGTCGAAGTCGGCACCGGTCGGGCCGTCGAGGCAGCCCGTGATGGTGCCGGACGACGCCGAGAAACCGCTGCTGCTCGGCTTGTACGTGTAGGCGCCGCTGCTCAGCGAACCGCTGAACGCCGTCTCCTGGCTCGCGCAGCCGGTCGGGGGCGTGGTGCCGCCGCCACCGGTGATCAGGGTGACGCCCGCGGCGCTGAGCGCCTCGTTCACCGGCTGGAAATACGTGGTGCCGCCGGAGGAGCAGTTGCCCGAGCCGCCCGAGGTCATGCCCTGGGCCTGGGTGCCGGCCAGCAGCGAGCCGCCGGAGTCGCCCGGCTCGGCGCAGACGTTGGTACGGATCAGGCCCGACACGGTGCCCTCGGCGTAGGTGACCGAGGCGTTCAGCGCCTGGATGGTGCCGCAGTGCCAGCCGGTCGTGGAGCCCGAGCGGCAGACGGTGGCGCCCACGGCGGCCGCCGTCGAGCCCGCGACGTTCACGGTGCCGCCGCTGTAGTTGTTGACCGCGCCCACGGGGGTGTCGTCCGTGCCGACGTTCACGTAGGCGTAGTCGTTGCCCGGGAACGAGGAGGTGCGGAAGGTGCCGCTGGGGCTGGTGGTGGCGTTGCCGACGTTGCCGCAGTGGCCGGCGGTGACGAACCCGCCGGTGGCCGAGAAGCCGACCGAGCAGCGCGAGCCGCCGATGTAGTAGGCGTTGCCGCCGATCACGTTGATGAAGGTGCGGGGCATCTCCTTCACCTCGACGAGGGAGACGGAGCCGGCCGCGATGCCGGCCCGCTCGACGGCGGCGGCGACGGCGGCCTTGGCGCCCTTGGCGACCTCCAGCACCACCGCGTTGGACTCGACGTCCACGTACGCACCGGCGACCTTGGCCTCGGGAGCCGCCCGGTACGCCTTCGTGGCCAGACGGTCGAGCTGCGCCAGGGACTTGTCGACGGTGACCGCCGTGGCGCCTGCGGCCCGGACCTCGGCCGCCCTGGCCTTGTCGGTGACCGCGACGAACAGCTCGGTGCCGCTCACCCAGGCACCCGCGTAGCCCTTGTCGAGGGACTTGGCGATGGCGTGCTGCTTGTCGGACAGGGCCTCGTCGGTCTTGAGACGGGCCACGGCCTGGGAGGTGGTCAGGCCGAGGTCGCGCTCCATGGCGTCGACCATGCCCGGGGCGTAGCTGGACACCTCGGGCTTGTCGGCTCCGGCAGCAGCGGTTGCGGTCGCAGCGGTGATGCTGCCGGCGAGAAGCGTCGCCGCGGCTGTGGCCACGGTGATCGCCTTGAAGGATGTGCGTCTCATGTCCAGCGACTCCTTGTCGTCGGGGCAATGAATTCACCCAGTGCGACAGAGCGTAAGGTCGCGTTCAGGTAACTCCCAGATACCGTTTTGGACATATCGGCGCAATATGCGGACATGCCGCAGAGCGGGTAGGGACTTCCCCTACCCGCCCCGCGGCCCGACGGCGGTGGCGCTCAGCGCCCTCGCGTCAGTGCCTTCGGCTGGTTCAGTTCGTCAGGAGCGACACACCGGCCGCGCTCAGCGCCTCGCCCACCGGCTGGAAGAAGGTCTGGCCGCCGGAGGAGCAGTTGCCGCTGCCGCCGGAGGTCATGCCCTGGGCCTGCGAGCCGGCGAGCAGCGAGCCGCCCGAGTCGCCCGGCTCGGCGCAGACGTCGGTCTGGATGAGGCCGGAGACGCTGCCCTCGGCGTAGTTCACCGTGGCGTTGAGCGCCTCGATGGTGCCGCAGTGCCAGCCGGTCGTGGAGCCCGAGCGGCAGACGCTGGCGCCCACGGCGGCCGGCGTCGAACCCTCGACGGCCACGGTGCCGCCGTTCCAGTCGTCGACGACGCCCACCGGGGTGTCCGAGTCGACCGAGACGTAGCTGTAGTCGCTGCCCGGGAACTCGGAGACCTCGAAGGTGCCGCTCGGCTCGCTCGCCGAGGAGCCGACCGAGCCGCAGTGGCCGGCCGAGACGAAGCCGCCGGTGACGGCAAACCCGACCGAGCAGCGCGCGCTGCCGTCGATGAAGTAGGCCTCGCCGCCGATCACGTCGGCGAAGGTGCGCGGCCGCTCGGTCGCCTGCGTCAGCGTGACGGCGCCGGCCGGCACGCCGGCCTCGGCCACCGCGGCGCGGACGTCGGCGCGGGCGCCGTCGACCACGTCGATGACGATCTCGTTGGTCTCCACGTCCACGTGGTACGAGGTCACGTCGGACGAGGACAGCGCGCCGTCCAGGTCCGCCGTCCAGGCGTCGAGCGCCTTGAGCGAGTTGTCGACGGTCACGGGGGTGGCCCCGGCCGCGCGGACGTCGGCGGCCTGCGCGGCGTCGGTGACGGCGACGTGCAGCGCGTCCGACCCCTCGACCCAGGCTCCGGCGTAGGAGGCGCCGAGCGACTTCTCCAGGCTCTGCTGCGTGTCGGCCAGGAGCTCCTGCGCCTCGATCTGGGCCACGGCGTCCGCCGTGCTCAGGCCGAGGTCACGCTCCATGGCGGCGACGAGGCCCGGCGTGTAGCCGGCGGTCGCGGCCTCGACGTCGGACGGTGCGGCGGCGACGGCGCTGATGGTGCCGGCAAAGAGGCCCACGGTGGCGGTTGCCACGGCGACGCCCCGGAGGGAAGTACGTCTCATCTCCAGCGACTCCTTGGATCGGAGAGGGTGAAGTTCCACCCACGGGTGATTTTTCACCCGCCCTGCCACCGTAGGAGGAGATGGACTTCACGCCCAGATCACACTCAGGTCATACATATTTCCTATGGAGGGCAAACCACGTAAGTGTCCCCATCAGCCGAGCATCCCGTACATGGCCAGCCACTGCTCGTACTGCGGGCTGCGGCGCACCGCGTCGCGGTGGGCGCGGTGCGCGGCGCCCTCGACGGCCTCCAGGTCCACGCGCAGGTCGGCGTCGTGCCGCCAGCCCAGGTAGTGGGTACGGCGCAGCGGCGCCCCGGCGAGGGGGACCGCGGCCACGCCCGGCGGGTCCGGCTGGCCGGGCTCCACGAGCGCGACGGCGCGCCCCGCGCGCACCTGGTCGACGGCGGTGGTCCACTCGGCCTCGCCCATGCCGCGGGGCGTGAACCCCGCGCGGACGCACGCCGAGACGAAGCACTCCTCGAGGCAGCCGTGCGACGGCACGCGGAGCCACTGCTCCTCTGCCAGCTCCGCCAGCGACACCTCGGGCTTGCCCGCGTACGGGTGGTGCTCGTCGATGAGCACGAACATCGGGTCG
The DNA here is from genome assembly GCF_042802395.1 of Promicromonospora sp. NPDC057488. NCBI lineage: Bacteria > Bacillati > Actinomycetota > Actinomycetes > Micrococcales > Promicromonosporaceae > Promicromonospora > Promicromonospora sp. NPDC057488. The sequence continues at coordinate 19,517 of NZ_JBHVEG010000017.1, read as the reverse complement.
GTGCAGACCCGGGTCCAGGACACCTCGACGGCCGCCGGAGGCGAGACGTCGGAGCACATGCCGACCAGCCCGACGTCGATGGTGCCGCGGGCGAGCCGCGCCGCGACGTCGTCGGGCAGGTGGGGCATGGCCGTGGTGACCTGCGCACCGGGCATGCCGATGTGCAGCTGGTTGACGAACAGCCCGCCCAGGCCGGTGCCGGTGATGCCGACCCGGACGGTCTCGCCGTGGGCGACGTCGCCGTTGACGAGGCGCTCGGCGTCGTCGGCCAGGGCCGACATGGCAGGGAGAAGCACGCGGGCGTGCCTGAGTACCAGCTCGCCGAGCTCGGTCGGTCGCGCACCGAACCGGTCGCGGACGAAGACGTTCCCGCCCAGGGACCGGTCGATGCGGTTGAGCTGCGCGGTCAACGCCGGCTGCGCGATGCCGAGGGCAGCGGCCGCCTTCGTGACGCTGCCCGACTCGGCAACCGCGACGACCATCCTCAAGTGCCGCATGTCGAGTTCCACAGGGTGGAAAATATCTGTCATACGCCCATATGTCTCGGGCATCGACAAAATTTATCGGTCTGCGCGAAAGACCGTTACGTCCCGGTAACGGCCTCCAGGGGTCCGCGCGGCCGCCGCGACGGCCCTGCCGGGTCCCCGGGACGGCCCGCCGCGGACGCCGGTCAGCCCTCCAGAAAACCGTCCCTGACCAGGCCGCGGACCGCGGGGAGCAGCTCGGCCGCCAGCGCGTCCGCGGGCACCTCGAACAGCGACGCGATGGCAGCCACGATCTGCCCGACGGTCAGGTCGCCGTCGCACGCGCCGACGAGCGCCGCGAGCGGCGTGGACGCGTGCACGCCCCGCCCCAGCCCGTCCCCCTGCCGCAGCACGACGACGTTCGGGTCCGCCGCGCCGGGCGTCAGGTAGCGCTCCTCGGTGACGTCGGCGGCGGTCACCAGGTGTGCCGCGGCGAGCGCGGCGTCGTCCCGGGCCGCCAGCCAGTCGTGCCCGGCGAGGCTGCGGGCGATGTGCGCCCCGAGCGGCTGGCGCACCGACCCGGTGTGCTCCTCCAGGCGGCGCAGCGTCGCGGCGCCCGAGGCGGGCCGCCGCAGGGTGACGATCCCGAAGCCGACCGCCTCGACGTCCCGGGACGCGAAGTCGTCCAGCCAGGCGCCGTACGCCGCGGCCCAGGCGTCCGGCTCGCGGTCGGGCGTGGTGCCGCCGTCGCGGATCCAGGTCTCGGCGTACTCGGCGGGGTCGAGCACCTCGCGCTGGATGATCCAGCCGTCCAGGCCGGCCTCGTCGAGCCAGCGGCCCACGCGCTCGGTCCACGGCTCGCCGCGGCGGTGCTCCCAGTTCGCCAGGAGCTGGGCCGTGCCGCCCGGCGCGAGCACGCCGCCGACGCCGAGGACCAGGTCCCGTACCAGGTCGTCGCCCGCCCGGCCGCCGTCGCGGTACTCGTAGTCGCCGAGCGCGTCGGCGACGGCGCGGCCGGCCGCCCCCGCGTGCGGCGTGATGACGAACGGCGGGTTGGAGACCACCAGGTCGAACCGCTCCCCCGCGACCGGCTCCAGCATGGACCCGTGCCGCAGGTCCAGCTCCGCGCCGTCAGGCAGGTTCAGGGCGGCGTTGAAGCCCGCGAACGACAGCGCGCGGTGCGAGATGTCGGTGCCCACCACGTGCTGGGCATGCCGCGCCGCGTGCAGGGCCTGGATGCCGCAGCCGGTGCCGAGGTCGAGCACCCGGCCGACCGGGTTGCGCACCGTGACCTGGGCGAGCGTCAGCGACGCGCCGCCGGCCCCGAGCACGTGGTCGGTCGCCAGGCGCCCGCCCGTGGCCAGCTCGCCGAGGTCGCTGGCGAGCCACCAGCGGGCGTCGCCGACGGCGTCGACCGACGAGTAGGGGCGCAGGTCCACGACGGCGCGCACGGCGTCGTCGTCCCCGGTGCCCTGGGCGGCGACCAGGCCGAGGCGCTCCGCACCGGCCGTCCCGGTGCCGGGCAGCGCGCGGTCCAGCGCGGCGCGCGGCACGGGCTCGCCCAGCAGGAACAGGGTGGCGAGCGTGGCGCGCGGGTCGCGGTCCGCGGCCGGCTTGCCCGCCACCGCCGCGGCGAGGGCCCGGCGCGCCGGCAGGGCCTGCTCCCGGTGCAGCGCGGACGCGGCCAGCGGGCCGAGCACGTCCTCGACGCCGTCGACGTCGTAGGCGGAGGAGACCAGGTCGTCCCGGAGGGACGCGACGAGGCCGGGATCGGTCACAGGAGGGTGCACGGGCACCATCCTGACCTGACTACCGGGTGCAGTTCGAGTTGACGTAGAGCCCGATGGTCTTGGTCGCCTCGATCATCGCGTCGGTGTCGAGCTCCTTCTGCGCACCGCCGACCGCCGAGGTCACCGCGGGGCCGTCGTTGGCCTTCACCTTCTCGATGTTGTTGGCCACCGTGGAGTAATAGGTGAAGGCGACCGCCCACTCCTGCGAGATCTCCTCGGGCGGCGTGACGCCGTCCAGCGCGTTGCGCGCGTTGATGAAGCCCTTGCGCAGGGTGTCGGGCTGGTCCTCGACCATCGCCGACTGGGCGTTGGCGGCCTGCGTCCAGGCCATCTGCGTCTGCGCGCACGACGCGGCGTCCGCCGTCGAGCCCGAGCCGCCGGCGCCGCCGGAGAAGGTGTCCATGCCCCAGCCCGCGCCCAGGCCCAGGCCCGCGGAGACGACGCCGGCCAGGACGAGCACGAGCGGGCGGTCCAGGAACTTGGGCAGGCCCCGGCGGAGGGTCTTCTTGATCCTCCGCTGCTGCGCCGTGCTGGGCGTGGGGATGCGGCCGCGAGGGCCCTTGCCGGCCTTCGCGGAGCCGGCCTTCGACGAGCCGGACCTGCCCGGTCCGGACGGTTCGTCGCCGGCCGCCGGGACGGCGGCGTCGGAGCCGGAGATGCTCGGCAGGCCGGGCAGCGCGCCGTCGTCGGGCAGCGGCTCCTGGGGGGCCTCGTCGGCCACCGGGCCCGCGATCAGGGGGAAGCCGCCCGCGGGGGTCGGCGTGAGGTCCTCCTTGGGCGCGCCCTTGGCGCCGGACCGGGCACCCTTGCCCTTGCCGCGCGACTTGCCGGCCTTGCCGCTCTTGCCGCCGGCGTTCTTGCTACGGCCCCGGGTCGTCGCGGGCTCGGCCGCGGCCACGGAGCCCCACGGGTTGGCGTCGGCCTCGGGCTCGGCGTCGCTCCCGCCGTCGGCGACGGCGGGGGCCGGGACGGGTCCCCAGGGGGATCCGGCGGCGTCCTCGGCCGGGGCGGGCTCAGCGGGCGCGGCCACGCCCGCCGCGGCGCCCCACGGGCTGGGCGCGGCGTTGTCCTTGCCGAGCCCCTCGGCCCACTCGAGCGCGCTCGCACCCGGCGCGTCCTCGCCTGACGCGAGGCTCTCCGCCCAGGTCAGCGCATTGCTTGCGGGGGGACCACCAGCGCGGGCAGCAGCACGACCACCTCGCGAGCCCTTGCGCCGTGTCGCACTCATAGCCGCGCACTTTACCCGCAGAACCGGGGAAGACAGGAGGGGCAATCGTGTGATAGCTGACGAACTGTGGGTGAAGTGCTACCCGTTCAGGTAGGCGATGCTCGCCCAGAACACCACGACCACGACGGCCACGACCCAGATGGCGAGCGTGAGCAGACCCCAGTTGCGCGCGCGGCGGGACGACTTGCGTGCCTTGTCGTGCTGCCCGGTCTTCCACAGGGTGTTGACGCGCATGGCGTTCACCAGCGCGATGATTCCCGTCGGCGGGAATCCGAACAGGGTGACCAGGACGGTGAACACCAGATACGTCGGTGGCGGGTACTGCAGCTGCGCGGGGTAGGTGTGGACGTTGACGTTCACGGGCGCACGCGAGCGACCCGAGCTCCCGGGCTGCGCTGCCGAGTTACTCATGAAATGTCCCCCCTCACCGATATAGAGGGAGAACTTAGTGCAATTTCGGCGTTTTGTTGAATGCCCAGGTCAGCCCGGGATCTTGCGCAGCACCTCGCGATAGAAATGCACTCCGCGGCTCAGGGAATCGACGCTCAGCCGCTCTCCGGCACCGTGCGACGACTGCCGCTGCTCGCGGCTCATGACGAACGGCCGGAACCGGTAGACGTGGTCGCTGATCGGGGTGAACCGGCGCGCGTCGGAAGCGCCCGGTGCCACGTGCGGCACCACCAGGGCGTCCGGGTACGCGGCCCCGATCGACTCGCTCAGCAGCGCGAACTGCTGGCTGTCGGTGGGCGAGACCTCGCTGGGCTCGTCGCTCTCCACGACCTCGATCTCGACCCGCTTGTCCGCGATGACGCGGCGCAGCCGCGCGACGGTCCGCTCCACGGTGTCGCCGGGTGCCACGCGGACGTCGAGGCGGGCCCGGGCCGTCGCGGCCGCGACGTTCGCGCCGGGGCTGCCCTCCAGCTCGGTGACCGCCACGGTGGTACGGACGATCGCGGTCGCCTCCGGGCCGGCGCCCGCCAGCAGCCAGGCCGCGAGCTTGCGGAACGGCCCGGCGGCCACCTTGGTGACCAGCCGGAGCATCGTGCCCTTGAAGCCGGTGGCACGCGGGGCCACGGCGGCGAGCATCTCGGCGGTGGGCGGGCTGACGCGCGCCGCGAACCGGTGCCGGCCCGCCCGCGTCACGGCCCGGGACAGGCGCGTGGTCGCGGTCCAGCGGCCGGGGGTGGCTGCGTGGCCGCCGACGTCCGTGGTGTAGAGGTTGATCCCGATCAGGCCGCGCTCCGCGACGCCCACCAGGGCGGTCTGCCGGTCGACCCCGGGAAAGACGTCGGTCCCGACGAACCCGCCCTCGTCGAGCACGAGCCACGGGCGCACGCCGAGCTCGTACAGGCGGCGGACGGCGATCTGGGCGGACTCCCCGACCGTCTCCTCGTCCGCGCCGAAGAAGAGCCAGATGTCGCGCTCGGGCACGAAGCCCTCGCCGAGCAGCGTCTCCACGGCGTCGAGCACCGCGACGAGCGCGCCCTTGTCGTCGAGCGTGCCGCGACCGTGCACCACGCCCTCGTGGATCTCGCCCGAGAAGGGGTTGCCGCCGGGCCAGTCCATGACCCGCACCGGCGCCACGTCCTGGTGTGCCATGAGCACGACGGGGTAGGGGTGCAGCACGTCCTGGCGCCCCCGGCCGGGCCAGCGGTAGAGCAGGCCGTGCTCGCCCGCCGGCTCGCTCTGCAGGGCGTGCACACGCGGGTAGAAGGTCGCCAGCGCGGCGCGGTGCCGGGCGAACGACTCGTGGTCGAGGAACTGCGGGTCCCACGTGGACACCGTCGGGATCTGCACGAGCGACGAGAGGTGCCCGGCGGCGATGTGGCCCGCCGACGTGTGCCGGTCGGCGTACGGCTCCGACGCGGCGAACGGCGACGAGCCGGGCCGCTGGGACAGCACGGCGTCCGGCGCGGCGGGCTGCTCGGCGACGGGCTCCGGCCTGGGGCGGGGCTTGGGCTCCGGCCTGGGCTGCGGCTGCGGCTGCGGCTGCGGCTTCGCGGCCGGCTTGCGCTCCGGTGCGGCGGTGACCTCACGCTCGGCCGGGGCCTGCTGGGCTGCCGCCTTCGCGATCATTTCGGCCGTGACCTGAGGAATGGCCTCGGTCGGGTCGATGTCGGCACTCACGGGACCTTCTCCTGCTCCGGGCCTCCCACGACGGGACCCCTGCGTCGGGGCTCCCGACCACGCCCGCGGACCACGGGGCGTTCGGGAGCACAACACGGCAGACGATAGCGGTAGCACCCGGTTTTCCACATACCCCTGGTGATGGCTGGCGCCCCGGTCACGGTGTGACCGGCACGTCCGCGGAAATCAGCCCGCGGCCCAGTGGATCGCCGTCCCCGCCTGGCTCAGGCCACCCCGGGGATGGGTACGGAAGAACACCGACGTGCCGAACACGAACGCCCGCGCGTGTCCTATTTTGCCGGATACAGCAGCAATTCGCCCACTGGCGGCCTCGGGCCCGGGCCCGTCCCCCGAGGAGGACCAGTGGCCGGCCAGGAAGCTGCCGTAGGTCAGCTCCGCCGTCGTGCCCGGGCCCACGTCCGTGAACCACACCGCGGGGTAGACGAACCCCCGGTCCTGCGGGTGGTCGCCCAGGACGTCGCCCGGGGTGTCGGTCTCGATGATGCCGTTGCCGGCCTCGTCCCCGGTGACCGCGGTGCCGCTGACCAGCCCGTACGACTTCGCGGCCGCGAAGGCGCCGGCGCCGCGCCCGACGATCGCGCCGCCGTCGCGCAACCAGGACCGGACGTAGGCGTGACCCGGCGAACCCGGCGGGAGGTCCAGGGCCGTGCCCACCCACAGCACGTCGGCGCCCTCCAGGCCCGTCGGCCGGCCGACGGCGGCGCTCGTCCGGATACCGCCCGCCGAGACCGCCACCAGGTCGTCGAAGCCGAGCGCCGTGAGCGCGAGCCGGTCGTCCTGGTCGCCCACGTACGCGATCGTCAGGTCCTCGGTCGGCTCCGCCGCCCGGTACGCGGCGCGCGTCGATGCCTCGAGGTCGACGCCGTACCGGTCGGCCGCGGCCCGCGCCGCGTCCCGCCCGTCCGGCCCGACGACGACGCCGCCGTCCGCCGTGAGCCGCGCGGCCACGTCCTGGCCCAGCAGGTCGTTGAGGGCGCGGTGGTCCGCGACGCCGGCCAGGTCGAACCGCAGGTAGCGCTCGCCGGGCACGGCGCCCCCGTGCTCCACGGGAGCGCGCAGGCGGGTGGTGCGTCCGACCGGGCCGTCCGTCGTGACGCCCACCCGGTCCACCGTCGCGCCCCAGAGCTCGGCCAGCGACCAGGCCGAGATGTCGTACATGCCAGGGACCTTGCCGGAGATGTCCGAGCCGAGGCCGAGCAGGGCGTTCGCCAGGCCCCGCAGCGGCTGGTGCAGGTCCACCACGTACGAGCCCGCGGGATAGGTGGTGCCCGTCCCCGGCACGCGCGCCGGGGCGTCCAGCCGGCCCACCTCGATGCCGTGGAACAGGAGCGTGTACACCAGGTCCTCGGCGTCGCTCGCCGACCGCTGGCCCTCACCCACGGGGATCACGTAGGCGCGCGGGAGCCGCACGGGCTCCTGGTCGTCGGTGGTGCCCCAGTGCCGCTTCCACTCGTCCGGGCCGGGGACGCCGGCGACGTTCTCGGTGGTGAGCGCGACCTTGGGCGCACCGGCCACGCCGCGGCGGAACGTCTCGACCTGGTCCGCGAGCATGGCGTCGGAGCTGCGGTGCACGTAGTCGATCATCGAGGTCATCGCCGTGACGGCCACCTCGGTGTCCACCGCGGAGTCGGCCGGTGTGGTGGTCGCGCCCGTGCGGCCCAGCGGCAGCTCGACCGTGGTGGTCACCGCGCCGTGCAGGGCCGCGTACTGCGCCGTGAAGACGGGCGGGTAGTCGTCCCAGCCGGACGGGGTGTCCCGGTACGGGATCTTGACGAACCCCGTGTCCTTCTCGACCACCCGGTCCGTGCCGGGGTCGTAGTACGTGTTCCCGGCGATGTCGGCCGCGACCACGTCGTCCTCCACCTGGCGCGCGATCGCGTAGCCGTGCGGCAGGAGCAGGTCGTACTCGTAGTTCTCGCCGTGCGGCGGGCCGGCCGGCTCGAGCTGCAGCACGTCCGTGTAGCCGTGGAAGTCCGCCGCGAGCAGCGGCTGCACCGCCTGCAGGGTGCGCACGTACGAGCGCGCCTCGGGCGTGGCGAGCGTGATCATGTCGCGGTTGGCGTCCAGGCCGAGCGACGTCGAACGGGTCGCGTGGGTGCGGCCGTCGGGGTTGAGCGTCAGGCTGAACACGATCCGGTGACGGGACAGGGTCTCGCGTGTGGCCCGGTCGTCGGCCGTGGCGAGGCGGTCGATGACCCGCAGCGCGGCGTCCGTGCCCTCCCACTCGTCACCGTGGATGTTCGCGGTCATCCAGATCGGGGTCTTGTAGCCCGACCGCAGGGCCGAGTCGTGCGCGGCCAGGTTCGGCCGGTCGCGGATCTCCGTGCGCCAGCCCGCCTGCCGCGCGGTCTCCACCTCGCTCTCCGGCGCCGTCACCGTGACCAGGTAGAGGTCGCGCCCCTCGGTGGACTGCCCCACCACCTGCGTCGAGACCCGGTCGCTGCGCTCCATCAGCCGCTGCAGGCGGGGTGCCAGGTCGGCGTGGCTCGCCGTCCGGTTACGGTCCGTGGCGTCGCGCTCGGCCGGCGGGAAGACCCGCAGCCGGGGCTGGTACGGGTACGACGCCGGCATGCGGACCTCGGCCGGGCCGCGCGGGACCGGGTCGGGCGGCACGTACGACGCGATGAAGGCGCCCGGGTCGGTCGGGCCGTCGGCGGGACCCGTCCGGATGTCCGCCACGGCGGGTCCGGAGCCGCCCGACGTCGCCGTCGCGGGCGCGGCGCCGCCGACGACCAGCGTCACGCCGGTCACCGCGCCGGTCAGCGCGGCGAGCATGCGGGTACGAGCGAGCAACGGAGCCTCCCCAGCGACAATCCGGCCAAGTCTGGACCATCCGGAGGGCGAACCGGGAATCAACTGCGGCGACCGCATGGCCCGGTGGCCCGGGTTCCCGGCCGCTCGGCGGGCCCGCGCCGCGGAACAATGCCGTTGACCGGGGCCTGAGGCGGCGGTGCACTGGGTTCATGACCACTACCGAGCGATGGACCTCAGCCACCGTCTACCCCGACATGTGGGTGGACCCCGACAGCGACCCGCGGGAGGCGCTGGCCAGCCCGGTCGGCGAGAAGGAGACCCTCTGGAACTACCTGCGGCACTACCGGCTCACGCTGGAGATGAAGTGCGACGGGCTCGACGCCGAGCAGCTCGCCCGCCGGTCGGTGCCGCCGTCGACCATGTCGCTGCTGGGACTGGTGCGGCACCTCGCGGACGTGGAGCAGAGCTGGTTCCAGCGGGCGCTGCAGGGGCGCGTCGACCTGCCCAAGATGTTCGGCAAGGGGCCGGAGAACCCCGACGCGGACTTCGACGGCGCCGTGGCCGATCCCGCCGTCGTCGAGGACGCGTGGGAGAACTGGCGGCGCGAGGTCCGGGACGCCGACGCCTGGATGGAGACCCTGCCCGAGGACGGGCTGGGCGAGACCGTCGAGCACCACGGCGACCAGGTCCCGATCCGGGACGTGCTGGTGCACATGGTGGAGGAGTACTCCCGGCACGTGGGCCACGCCGACCTGCTCCGCGAGTGCGTCGACGGCCGCGTGGGCCAGTAGCCTCCTGCCGAGATAGAACCCTGGCGAAGTAGAACCCTGGCGATCTCGCCAGGGTTCTACTTCGCTGCAGTTCTACTTCGCTGCGGTTCTATCTCGGCGTCAGACTGCCGCCGCCGTGCGGTCCTGCTCCGCCTGCTGGGCCGCGTCGACGCGGGAGGCCCGCACGCGGGACCAGATCACGGCGCCGAAGGCCACGGCCGCCGCCACCAGAGCGATGCCGATGCGCAGCGCGTGGTTGGCGTCCGCCGGGACGCTGACCGCCACCACGGCCGGCGCGATGAGCAGCGCGACCAGGTTCATCACCTTGATCAGCGGGTTGATCGCGGGGCCGGCGGTGTCCTTGAACGGGTCGCCCACGGTGTCACCGATGACGGTGGCCGCGTGCGCCTCCGAGCCCTTGCCGCCGTACTTGCCGTCCTCGACGATCTTCTTCGCGTTGTCCCAGGCGCCGCCCGAGTTGGCCAGGAAGATCGCCATGAGCACGCCCGTGCCGATGGCGCCGGCCAGGAACCCGGCCAGCGGCCCGACGCCGAGGCCGAAGCCCACCGCGATGGGCGCGAACGCGGCCAGCAGGCCCGGGGTGACGAGCTCGCGCAGCGAGTCCCGGGTGCAGATGTCCACGACCTTGCCGTACTCGGGACGCTCGTCGAACGTCATGATGCCCGGGTGCTCGCGGAACTGGCGGCGCACCTCGAACACGATGGCGCCCGCGGCGCGGGTCACGGCGTCGATCGCGAGCCCGGAGAACAGGAACACGGTGGCGCCGCCCAGGATCACGCCCACGAGGGTGACCGGCGAGATGATCTCGTAGCTGAGCATCGAGGTCACGAGGCCGGAGCCGACGTCGCCCACCTGCGCGAGCGCGTGCGACACGGCGTCGGCGTAGGAGCCGAACAGCGCGGTCGCGGCCAGCACGGCCGTGGCGATCGCGATGCCCTTGGTGATGGCCTTGGTGGTGTTGCCGACGGCGTCCAGGTCGGTGAGGATCTGCGCGCCCTCCTCGTCGACGTCGCCCGACATCTCGGCGATGCCCTGCGCGTTGTCGCTGACCGGGCCGAACGTGTCCATGGCGACGATGACGCCGACGGTGGTGAGCAGGCCGCAGCCGGCGAGGGCCACGAGGAACAGCGCGAGCGGCACCGAGCCGCCGGCCAGCAGGAACACGCCGCAGATCGCGGCGGCGATGATGCCGGCCGTGTACACGGCGGACTCGAAGCCCACGCCGATGCCGGAGAGCACCACGGTGGCGGCGCCGGTCCGGGAGGTCTCGGCCACGTGCAGGGTCGGCTTCTTGTCGGTGCCGGTGAAGTAGCCCGTGACCCACAGGATGACGCCCGCGAGCACCACGCCGATCAGCACGGCGAGGGCGGAGACGATCCGCGGGTCTGCGGTCACGTCGGTGAGGTCGGCGGTGCCGGTCATCTGGCCGAACGAGGACGGCAGGTAGACGAAGGCCGCGATGCCGGCCAGCACGGCGCCGACGACGGCGGAGATGTAGAAGCCGCGGTTGATCGCGGCGAGCCCGCTCTCGGACCCCCGCACCCGGGTGATGAAGACGCCCAGCAGCGCGACGAACGCACCGATCGCGGTGACGATCAGCGGGAACACGAGGCCCTGCTCGCCCATGGCGGCCTTGCCCAGGATGAGGGCGGCCACGAGGGTCACGGCGTAGGACTCGAAGAGGTCGGCCGCCATGCCGGCGCAGTCGCCGACGTTGTCGCCCACGTTGTCCGCGATGGTGGCCGCGTTGCGGGGGTCGTCCTCGGGGATGCCCTGCTCGACCTTGCCGACCAGGTCGGCGCCGACGTCGGCCGCCTTGGTGAAGATGCCGCCGCCGACACGCATGAACATGGCGAGCAGCGCGGCGCCGAAGCCGAAGCCCTCCAGCACGGCGGGCGCGTCCACGTCGTACACGAGCACGACGAGCGCGGCGCCGAGCAGGCCCAGGCCCACCACGGACATGCCGACGACGCCGCCGGTGCGGAAGGCGATGCGGGCGCCCTCGGCCCGGCCGCCCGGACGGGTCGCGGCCGAGGCCACGCGCACGTTGGCGCGCACCGCGAGCCACATGCCCAGGTAGCCGATGGCCGCGGAGAACCCGGCGCCGAACAGGAACGCGATGGAGCGCCCGACACGCACCCCGCCGTCGCCCGGCAGCAGGAAGAGCAGAGCGAACACCACCGCGGCGAACAGCACGAGGGTGCGGAACTGCCGCTTCAGATAAGCGGAGGCGCCCTCCTGCACGGCCTGGCCGATGTCCTGCATCTTGGCGGTTCCGTCAGGCGCGGCGAGTACCTGGCGGCGCAGCACGAACGCGCACCCGAGGGCGGCCACCGCGATCACGGCGATCACCGCCACCGTGGTGTAGCTCCCTGCGCCGAAAACAATGCCGTCTTCGAGCATTCGTCCTCCTCGACGAGCTCCGGGGCTGTTCCCCCAGATATGTAATGCCCTGCACAGGCTTGACCCGTGCAGGGCCGATGCATCCCGCCAGCAACGTCGATGGCGGGAAGAGACCAGAGTCTACTCACATGTGACGCCAGTCACTATGTCGAAGCATGGAGACTTCCGCACCCCGGCGCGACCCTGCCGAGAGGGTCAGGCGGTGTCGGTGAGGACCCGGATCTCCTGGATCAGCCGGCCCGAGTCGGTGAGGTCCGGGAGCACCACGTCGGCCCCCGCCTCGGCCAGCCGGTCCGCCGGCGTGGTCCCCGACGCGACCGCCACCACGTGCGCCCCGCCCTCCAGGCCGGTGCGCACGTCCTCCAGCGAGTCGCCGACGATCACGGTGTTGCCCTTGTGGAACGCGCTCTCGTACCGCTCGCTCGCGCGCCGCTGGGCCACCGCCACGAGGGCGGGCCGGTGGGCGTCGTCCGAGGAGTAGCCGCCCACGGCGGCGTCGACGTACTGGTCCATGCCGAACACGCCGAGCTTGATGCGGGCGTTCGGCTCGAGGTTGCCCGTCAGCACCGTGGCCACCAGGTCGGGCTCGGCGGCCACGGCCTTCAGGGCGCCCATGGCCCCGGGGAGCACGGTCCCGAGCCGGCGCACCTCGTCGGTGCGAGCCGCGAAGTGCAGGGGCACCGCCGCGAGCATCCGCGGCAGCAGGTCCTCCGCCTCGCGCTCGGGGACGCCGTTGTCGGCCAGCAGCCCGCGGATCGCGAGCGGCATGGTCACCCCGGTCCCCTTGGCGGGGAGGCGTTCGGCGGGCCGTCCCACGACCTCGGCGAACGCCTCCCGGTATGCCGTCCGGTCCACCTCGCCGACGTAGACGAGCGTCCGGTCGATGTCCCAGAGCACGAGGGCCCGGGCATCGCCGCGGGAGGTGGCCGGCGCCGTCACGACGCCAGCGCCGCGATCCGCTCGGTCAGCACCCGCGCCCCCACTCCGGAGCGCCGCGTCGAGCCGCCCCGCCGCAGGTCCGCCGACAGGTCCCGCAGGTGCTCCCGCAGGCGTGCCGACTGCACGGTCTCGGCGATGGCCACGGCCTCCTCGCCGGTGGCGCAGGCCGCGTCGAGGTCGCCCGCCCGGGCGTGCGCCTGGGCCGCCCGGCTGAGGAACAGCCCGTGCGTGCGCCGCTCGCCCGCCCGCTCGGCGCGGATCGCGTGGCCGAAGCTCTCGACGGCGCGGGCCGTGTTGCCGAGCGCCAGGTGGGCCGAGCCGGACTGACCGTGGATCTCGCCCTCGTTCATCCAGTACAGCCAGTGCGGGTCGTCCTCGCCCCGGCCGCGGGCGCACAGCTCCGAGGCCTCGCCGAGGGCGCGGCGCGCGGCCTCGCCCTCGCCGGCAGCGGCGTGGCCGCGCGCCTGGCGGGTCAGCAGCGTCGCCGACAGGTGCGGCGCGTCGAGCCGGGCGATCCGGCGCCGGCCGGCCTCCGCGGCCCGGACGGCGTCGCGCGGGTCGCCGCTGGAGTAGCCGTGGATCGCGAGGTAGGACAGCGCGCCGGCGCCGAGCCGGTCGTCGGCCGCCGCGTGCGCGGCACGGAGCCCGGCGAGCATGTAGGCGCGCGCCGCGTCGGTGCGCCCGGCGTCGAACGCGAACCAGCCGGCCTGCGTGGCGGTGTCCGCGGCGACGGCGGCGAGCAGCCGGCCCGTGACCTCGTCGTACGTGCTGCGCTCCAGGATCCGGACCACCAGGGCGAGGTGGGCGCGGGCCAGGTCGGCCACCGCCCCGCTGCCCGAGCCCTTGTCCATGACCCGCAGCTCGTCGAGCGTGCCCTGCAGGTGCCCGCAGAGCTCCAGCGACACCCGGGTGCCGACGGTGGCGCGGCGCAGCGGCTCCGCCTGCTCCGCGTCCCAGCGCTGGATCATCGAGTTGAGCGCGATGCCCGACGCCGGCCGCGGCGTGTCCGTCCCGGCCGCGTCGGCCATCGCGGTGGCCGAGACGGGGCCGTTGGCGTCCGCGGGCAGCCAGTCCGCCGTGTTGTCGGCGACGTGTGCCAGGCGGAGCGCGCTCAGCATGCGGTCCGCCGTCCACGGCAGCGTGGGGTCGGGCGCGGTGGGCGTCACGGTCACGGGTGCGCTGGCGGCCTGGCCGGACGACGCGGCGCGCGTCGGCGCGGCGGCGTCGGGCAGCGGGCTGATCCCGGGGAGCGGGAGGCGCACCAGGTCCGGCGGCGTGCCCAGCCCCGTGAGGAACTGGACGACGCGCGAGACGTCGGTCAGGCGGCGGTCACCGCACTCCAGCATCGACAGGTAGGACTGGCTCAGCCCGGTCAGGGCTGCCACGTCCTCCTGCCGCAGCGGGACGAGCTGCCGCACCATGCGGCTGACCTGCCCGAAGTCCCAGTCGGCCAGCGCCGAGCGGACGGCTTCGTCCTGCCAGACCCGGGACGGGACGCTGGGCAGCGACACCACGGGGACTGACTCGGTGCGCCGGCATGCGGCGCAACGCGCTTCGGAGTTGTAGCGGCTGAGGACACAGCCACATCGAGCGCAGGTGCGTACGGTTGCACGAGGCACAGGGGGCTCCTGAGGGTCCGGCATTTCTCTTTTGCCGAGTTCACGGCTCTGGATGACCACAGTGGTATCACCCCCACGAGGTCCATGCATCTGGACGGTACTAGGTATTTTTCTCCAGACCAGTGGACAACGAGGATCGGACGTTTTCGCAGGTCAGGCCGATTCTTTCTTGGACAAACGTCCAACTCATGTCCGCATTGTGTCAAATGTATACCCGGACAGAACCAACGGAAACATGCAAAAGCGCAGGTCGCCCCGATCAACCGTCCTTAGCGCCTCGTTCCGGGACGATTCGGCTTTTCACCCGCCGAGGACGGCGCTCATGGCGCGCGAGAGGTACCAGGGATCGACCACGGCGGTGAGCTCACGCGCCGAGTGCATCGACAAAATTGGCACTCCGACATCGACAGTGCGAATGCCCAGACGCGTCGCTGAGATGGGTCCGATCGTCGAACCGCACGGCACGACGTTGCTCGAGACGAACTCCTGGGTGGGCACCCCCGCTTCCCGGCACGCCGCGTTCCAGGCGGCCGCCCCGTGGGCGTCCGTGGCGTAGCGCTGGTTGGCGTTGATCTTGAGGATCGGGCCGCCGCCGGCGACGGGGTGGTTGGCCGGGTCGTGCCGCTCGGGGTAGTTCGGGTGCACCGCGTGCCCGACGTCGGACGACACGTGCAGGGACGCCGCGAACGCCCGCGAGCGCTCCTCCGCCGTGGCGCCGAGCGCGGTCGAGATCCGGACCAGCACCTCCTCCAGGAACGGGCCGGCGGCACCGGAGCGCGAGGCGCTGCCGATCTCCTCGTGGTCGAACGCGGCGAACATCTCGACGCCGGTCGAGCCGTCGTCGCCGGAGGCCCGCCCGAGCAGCGCCGTCAGGCCCGCGTGCGTGGAGAGCAGGTTGTCGAGCCGCGCGGAGGCGAACAGCACCTGGCCGGCGCCGAACGCGCGGGCGGGCTGCGTCTCGGCCAGCACCACGTCGTACCCGCCGATGTCCGCGGGGTCCACGCCGGCGTCCGCCGCGAGCGCCGCCAGGACGTCGGCGCTCTGCGCGTCGCCGAGGCCCCAGACGGGCTGGGTGTGGCGCTGCTTGTCCAGGGCGAGCCCGTTGTCGTTCACGCCGCGGTCCAGGTGGATGGCGAGCTGCGGGATCCGGAGCATGGGGCCGGTGCGCACCAGGTGCTCGGTGCCGTCGTGCGTGACGATCCGCCCGGCCAGCTCCAGCTCGCGGTCGAGCCAGGAGTTGAGCAGCGGCCCGCCGTAGACCTCGACGCCGACCTGCCACCAGCCACCGGCACCGTGCGTGGTCGGCTTGGGCTTGAGCTTGAAGCCGGTGGAGTCGGTGTGGGCTCCCACGATGGTGAACGGCGTCGTGGGGCCGGCGGTGGCGGGCACGGTGAAGGCGATGACCGAGCCGTCACGGACCACGACGTAGCGCCCGCCCGGGGTGACACCCCAGGCCGCGTCCTCGGCGAGGAGCGTGAAGCCCGCCGCCTGCGCGCGCCGCGCCACCTCCGCGGCCGCGTGGTAGGACGACGGCGACGCCGCGATGAACTCCCCCAGGTCCGCGGCGTGGTCGCGGGCCTCCTGGGGGACGGCCGCCGGCTGGACCGGAGCGGTCCGGTCTGCTGCGGGCTGGTCGGCTGCGGACTGTGCGGGGGTGAGTGTCTGGTCCGTCATCCAGCCATTATCTCCGCCCGTGCAGGTCCCCTGGCCCACGTGTCAGACGCTCAGGATCCACGGGGGGCCTGAGCGTCTGACACGTGGCGTTGGCTACTCGCCGGCGGCGTCTCTTCCCTGGGGCGTGGCCGGTTCGAGGGAGACCCAAGCCCGCCCGACACCGTCCGGGATGCTCGGCAGGCGGAGGTCGATGATCGCCCCTTCGCCTGCCGGGACGTCGACCTCGGCCCCGGCCTCGCCCCCGTCGCAGCTGATCTGGGTGGACGCGAGCACGTCGCCCGTGGGCCACAGCACGACCTCGATCGGCAGCAGAGCCTCCGGGTCCGTTCCCTCGCACTGGCCTACGACCCTCAGCGGCGTGTCGGACGAATAGCCGGGCTGGGTCAGCTCCGCGGTGACCCAGCCGGTGGTGCGATCCAGCTCGAACCGTGCGACCTGGCCGCCGACCGGCTCCGGGAACTCGATCGCCGACTCGCCACCACGCTCCCCGGTCGGGCTGTGCGCGCCGTCGGAGTCGATCCGGACCGGCACCGGCTCGCTCACCGCCGTCGTCCAACCGGACTCGACCTGTGGGAAGGCGACCACCCGTACCTCGTAGTCGCCCTCGGGCAGGGGCGTCTCGAAGACGGTGCTCTCACCGGTCCCGCCGGGCACGCACGTCGTGGACGCACCCCCATTGGCCTCGATCACGTCCGCGCCGGAGCCGACCAGCGGAGCACGCAGGTCCGACGCCTCGAAGACGTCGGTTCCCAGGTCCACGACCACGCCTCCCTGGCTCCACACCAGCACGGGGGCCCCTTGGAGCACCCCGTCCCCCTGCTCGACCGTCGCCGCCATGCCCCGCAGCGTCACGGACTCGCCGCCGCCGAGATCTCCCGGCCGTTCGTAGACGTCGCCGGCCGCCTCGACCGACCAGCCCTGTGCCGTGGACTCCAGGTCGGCGACCGGCATCCCGCACGTCAGGTCGCTCCATTCGAGCCAGGAGGGCTGGTAACCGTCCTGGATCGGGAGGTCCGGCCCGGACGACGACAGGGAGGACGGCGTGGGCGAGGGCGCGGTCGCCCCCGGCAACAGCGCCTCGGGCTGGTCCGAGGGCACGAGCTGTACGGCCCCGAGCACCAGGGCGCCCGCCACCGCGAGCGCGCCACCGCCGAGCCCGCCTAGCTTCGCCGTCCGACGCCGGCGCACCCGCCTGCTCATGTTCGGTATCGCCGCCGCGGGGCCCGTGGGTGACGCCGGGTCCACACCGCCCGCCATCGCGCCGAGGGTCTGCGCCAGCAGGCCCGCCCCAGCGGGCTCCACCCAGCCGTGGTCCTGGTCCCTGGCGTCGTCGTACCGGTTCATCGCTGCTTTCCTTCCATCGTCGCGTCCACTGGTTCCAGCACGTCGCGCAGCGTGCGCAGAGCGTCGTGCAGATAGCGCTTGACCGTGCCCGGCGCGGTCCCCATCGAGTCAGCGACCTGCGCGATCGTCTGGTCCTCGAAGTAGCGCAGCACCACGCACGCGCGCTGCCTCGGCGGGAGCCGGGTCAGTGCGTGCACGATGTCGGCCCGGGCCGTGACACCCGAGTCGGGGAACCGGACGTCCTCCACGGCGACCCGCGGGGCGATGTCGGCCCATTTCTTGTTCCGCCGCCAGCCGTCCAGGTACAGGTTCAGCACCGTGCGGCGCACGTACGCCTCGGGGTAGCGCGCGCTCCTTCCGGCCCCGTCCGCGGCCCCTGCCCCGTCGAGGGGCACCGTGCGCATGCCCGACGTCGCCCGGCCGCCGCGCCCGCCCGGCCGGACCAGGCGCGAGCAGTACCGGACCAGCGCCTCCTGCACCAGGTCCTCGGCCTGCCGCACGTCGCCGCACAGCGTGTACGCGTACCCGACGAGCGCGCCGCCACGTTCCGTGGCGAGCGTCTCCAGGTCTTCGTGCCAGCCCATTGCCGGCTCCTTCCTGCCGTCTTGACCGTGTCGACGAACCAGGGCGCCGGGAGGTTGTGCGGGTTCGGGACCCGATTCTGGGGGACGGCGGGGCATTTCTGCCCGGGCACGGGTCGAGCCTGCCGGGACCAGGGGTCTCGACAGGCTCGACCAGCGGGGTCGGTTCGACCGGCGGGGTCGGTTCGACCGGCGGAGGTCGGCTCGGGTCAGCCCGCCACGGAGGCGGGGACCAGGCGCGCGTACGCGAGCACGACGCCGTCCGGCACGTCGGTCAGCTCGATGCCGACCCGCTCGCCCGGGACGTCCGGGGCCTGGTAGCCCCAGGTGCCGTCCGTGCGGTCGTGGCCGTCGCACCGGATCTCGCCGGTGACGTCGCCCCACTTGCCGGACAGCGCGTAGGTGATGCTGTCCTCCGGGTCGGACGACGTGCACCGCGCCTGGACCACGTACCCCTCGCCCTCGGTGAGCTCACCCTCCGGCCAGACGGCGCGGTAGGTGTCGCGACGCTCCCACGCCCCGGTGCGGTCCACCACCACGCTGCCGAACCCGCGGTCCGGCAGCAGCGTCTGGTCGGGGTCGCCCGGCAGCTCGAACGGAACCGGCGCCTCCTGGCCGCCGGCCGCCCACCGCGGTTCCCCGTCCTCGACCGTCACCGGCAGCGGGTCGCCCGCCACCAGGGTGTCGGTCGAGTACTCGATGGTCATCGGGTAGGCCGTGTACTCGCCGTCCGGCAGCCACTGCTCGGCGTCGTCCGGGGCGCACGACGAGGTGCGGTCCTCCTGCGCCGTCGGGCCGCCGTCCTCGTGCGTCAGGTACATCGGGTACTTCTCCCAGCCGCCCAGGTCCACGACCGTGCCGTCCTCGTCCACCCAGACCAGGGTCGGCGAGTTCAGGTCGTTCTCCGAGGTGTCCGCGCCCTCGGCGTCGGCCGCCCGCAGCGGCAGCGAGTCATAGGTGGACCACTCGCCCTCGTAGTGCACCGACTCCGTGGTCAGGTCCCCGGTGGCCGCGAGCGTCACGTCCTCGGCGAAGCTCAGGCCGGCCAGGTTCGCGCCGCACCGCAGCGGCGTCCCGGTCAGCAGGTCCGGCTGCGGGACGTCGCGCTGCGCGACGTCCGACACCGCCTGCGGCTCATAGGTGGGCAGCGGCGCCGCCAGGCCCGGCGTCGCGAGCTGCGTGGCACCCAGCACCAGCGCGCCCGCCGCGACCAGCGCCCCGCCGCCGACGCCTACGCCGACCAGCCGCGCCGTCCGCCCGCGAGGTGTGCGCGTGCCGTGATCCGTGCGGTCGTCTCCGTGGCTCATCTCTGTTCCCCCGGTTGTTGGCGTACTTGCTTTTCACCCCCTATGACGCCCGGGTCCGGCGAACAGTTGGGGTCGGATCCTTCTCGCACCGAACCCGTCCGGGTCAGGATGAGGACATGGCCGAGACGGTGGACAACCCTGTGGACGACGCCGGGCGCGCACCCGCGTACCCGCTCCGGTTCCGCTCCGCCGAGGCCCGCGGGGTGCGGATCGGCCGCCCCCTGCGCGTGCTCGGCCGGGCCCGCGGGGTGGACGAGGCCCTGCTCGACCGGATCGGCCGCGCCTTCTTCGAGCAGGACGACGCTGCGGCGGCGCTCGCCGCCGCGATGCGCCTGCCCGCGGGCGCCCCGGGCCGGGTCACGCACGCGGCGCTGCGGGCGGCGCTCGCGGGCGGGCCGAGGCCAGTGCCTGGAGATGAGATCGGTCGGTTGCGTCGAGACCGGTCGGTTGATCGACCGATCTCGACGCAAGCGAC
>NZ_JBHVEG010000016.1:0-62473 GCF_042802395.1 Promicromonospora sp. NPDC057488 | reverse complement strand
GTGGTCGGCGCGGGGCTGGTCGCGCTGCGCCTGCGCCGCACCCCCGCCCCCGACGTGTCAGACGCTCAGGTCACCCGGGTGACCTGAGCGTCTGACACCCGGGTCAGGCCTCGCCCGGGAGGGCCTTGCGGATCACCAGGCGCGTCCACGCGCCGACGAAGACCCGGTCGTTCTCCTCGATCTCCCGGCGCACGCCCTGGTTCAGCGGGTTGTCCGGCAGCGGGTCACCCGCCGCCGAGACGAATGTCCCGTTCGACGAGCCCAGGTCCTCCACCCACCAGCGCTGACCGTCCGTGGTCAGCTGGCAGTGCCGCCGGGACACTCCGGGGTCGCTGCCGCAGTCGATGTCCGGCCGGATGCCGCGCGACTTCGACGGCCGCCCCACCAGGAGGCTGCGCTGCCGCAGCGTCACCAGGCCGGGCAGGCCCGCGGACGGCATCGGGTCCTCCGGCCGCTCGTGCGCGTACCAGTCAGGATCCACCCAGATCTCGGCCACCCAGGCGTCGTCGCCCGGCACGGGCGGCGCGGCGAGCCCGCCCTGCGCCGACGGCTCGGCTGCGGGCGCCGGCACACCGGCCGACGCCGCGGTCCCGGCCGGCGTGGCCGCTGCCGGAACCGAACCTGCCGGAACCGAGCCGGCCGACGCCGATCCCACCGGCGCCGAGCCTGCCGCCACGCGCCCGGACCCGGGGCCGGGGTCGGCCGGGACCGAGCCGGTCCCGGGCTGCGTCGCCCCCAGGTCCCCGAGGTCCAGGCCGGACGACGGAGCCGCGGGCGGGGCAGGCGGTGCCGGCGTGCCGGTGGTGAAGTCGTACCCGCAGTTCTCGCAGAACAGCGAGTCGGCGGGGGACACGTCGCCGCAGTTGGGGCAGGTCACGGGCTCGGCCGTCGCCTGGGCGGGCGTGCCGGAACCGCCTCCTGCCGCAGAAGCCGCCGAGGCCCCCGAACCCGGCCCCCCGGGATCGGCCGCCGCGCTCGCGGGGATCGGCGTGCCGCAGACGTCGCAGTAGTCCGTGGCCTGGCTGGTGTGTCCCTCGGGGCAGACGACGGTCATGCGCGCCGTACCCGGGTGGTCTTCGTGGACGCGGTGTCGAGTGCCATCTCGTCCAGCTTGGCGGTGTTCCGCTTGAGCCGCACGGTGCCCTCCTCCTCGTTCTCCACCTCCACGATCTTGCGCAGGCGCGAGGTGGCCTCGTCGTTGCCGGTCTCGGCGGCGAGCTGCACGGCGCGGCCGAGCTTCACCGTCGCCGTCGCCTCGTCGCCCGAGGCCTTGGCCGCCAGGCCCTCCTGGATGGCCGAGGCGAGCTCCGCCTGGCCCGTGTAGTGCGCCACCTCGGGGCTGATCCGGGCGGTGAGCGTCGAGTCGTCCGACCACTTGGCCTTGACCAGGCCCGACGCCTGCACCTCGCCACCCACCGCGATCTGCACGCGCGCGGCGAGCTGCTCCGAGCCCACGGGCTTGGCCGCCACCCGGACCGCCACGTGGTAGTCGCGGGTCTCGTCGGCCCACGCGCCCGTGGGGAACCCGCTGGTCAGCGCGTTCACCTCGGTGCGGCGGCTCGTCAGGTCGTCGACCTCGGGGGCCACCTGCTTGACGAACAGCACCTGCGAGCCCTGCGGCGCCCACACCCGCAGGTCCACGTCGGCGACGCCGCGGGCCATGGACTTGCGGACCAGGGCCGCGAAGTCCTCCGCGATGTCCTCCGGGCGCGCGATGAGGTCCACGGTGCCGAGCAGAGCCGTCGAGATCTTGCGCAGCTCCTCCACCACCCAGCGGTCGCCCACACCGCGGGCGTCGCACTGGAAGTGCCCCGTGACGTGGGTGATCATCTGGTCCAGGTGCATCTTCGGCTCGGACTCGTTCTTGCCGTCCGTGAGCAGGATCAGGTGCTTCTGCGCCGCCGGGACGGTGGCGAACAGGTCGTCGGCGAGCCGCAGCCACGTCGAGATGGCCGTGCCGCCGCTGGCCGACATGGTCGAGATGGCGCGCTTGGCCTCGGCTCGCGCGCCGGGCTCCATCGCCACCATCGGCACGCGGGCGTTGGGGTACGGGAAGATCCTCGTGGCCACGTGCGAGCCGCCGATGATCGCGAAGAGCGTGCCGTCGGGGATCTGGTCCACGGCGACCGCCGCGGCGTGCTTGGCGGCCTCCATGTTGCGGCCCTGCATGGAGCCGGACGTGTCGACGGCGACGATCTCGGCGACCTGGCCCGAACCGCCCGCGTCGGCGGTGGCGGTGGCGCCCGCGGCGGTGCCGGCCCCGGCTGCCCCCGCGCCGGTGCAGGTCACGGACACGATGGCGTGCACGTCGGTGCCGCCGTCGGACAGGAACTCGTTCTGGAAGACCTCGGCGGAGAACTCGGCCACGGTGGCTCCTCTCGGTTACGGCAGGCTAGCGCTGCTCGGTGACAGTCGGGGCGATCCGCGCGAGCGCGGCGGTGATGTTGTCCCGCCCGCCCTGGGCGTTCGCCCAGCGGACGAGCGCCGCGGCGGCGGCGTGCGGTTCGCCGCAGCCGGCGAACTTGCGCACGAGCTCACCCATCTCGTGCGCGTCGGAGCAGTAGTTCCACAGGCCGTCGGAGCAGACCAGCAGCCAGCCGGGCCCGTTCGGGACGGTCGCGGCACAGCGCGCGTCGGTGTCGGCGGCGTCGGGCCCGAGCCACCGCGTGATGGCGTGCGCCTGCGGCGACGTCTCGGCCTGGGCGCGCGGCACGCCGGCGGCGATCATCTCCTGCGCCCACGAGTCGTCGACGCTGAGCTGCTCGGCGGGCCCGGCGTCCGGCAGCCAGTACACGCGGGAGTCGCCCAGCCAGCCCGCGACGATCAGGTCGTGGTCCACGACGGCGGCCACGAAGGTGCACGACGGCGGGTCGTCCGCCACGTCGGTCCCCTTGGTCGCGGCGAGCTGCTCGGCGGCGCCCCGCACGGCCTGGCCGGCGGCGCGCGACGCGGCGACCATGGCGTCGGTCCAGCCCGCGATGCGGCGGCTGGTGGCGCCCTCGACCGAGCTCGGCCCCTCGGGCCCGTAGGCCACGAGCACGTCCCGCGCGGCCCGGCTCGCCGCGAGCGAGGCGACGTCGGAGTCCGGTGCGCTGGAGACGCCGTCGCACACCACGAGCGCCGCGAAGGCGCCGTTCGCGGCCAGGGCCATCGCGTCCTCGTTGCGCGCGTGCCGGATGCCCCGGTCGCAGACACCCGCGACCCAGCTGGCGGGCCGCTCCTCGAAGTGGTCGCGCTCGGACTGGCCCGGGGCGCCGCAGTCGGCGCAGTAGCCGTCGTCGGCGATGACGCCGCCGCAGGCCGCGCACCGCCGGTTGCCCCCGGCCTCGCCCGTCGCCGGGTCGAGGTCCAGGACCGTGGGGGCGACGTCCAGCGTCACCTCGTCGGGCAGGGACGGGTCCGCCCCGCCGGTGCCCAGCGCGGTGCCGCAGTTCTCGCAGAACCTGGCGCGGGGCGCCGCGTTCTCCCCGCAGCTGGGGCATCGGACGAGGACACTGTCTTCGGCACTCATGTCTGGGTGGATCTCCTTGCTTTCGTCAGGGCTCTCGCCCCGTTTATCGCCACGTCCACTGCCGTACGGAGTTTGCCCGGTCCACGAGCGCCACGCGCTCCGAGCGCTCGTCGGTGAGGTGGGCGAGGTTGCGCAGGGCGAGCTCCAGGCGGTCCCGGAGGTGCCCCTCCTCGGCGGCCACGCCCGCCACCCGGAGGCTCGGCAGAGGGCCGTCGCGGAGCACGATCTCCAGCGCCTCGTCGAGGGCCTCGACGGTGACGACGGCCTTGGGCCGGTCGGGGATGTGGGCGGCGTCCAGCCCGGCGACGGCGTCGGCCAGGTCGACGAGCGAGCGGTGCGCCTCCACGAGCAGCCGGGCCCGCTGCAGGCGGGCGTCCGGGAACGACCCGCGCGTGGGGCCCACGAGCTCCAGCGCGCCGAGCGCGCCGTCCAGGTCGCCGCCCCCGGACCGCACGCGGGCCAGGCCGAACGCGGCCGCGCCCGTGTAGTTGGCGTCGGCCCGGGCGATGGTGCCGTAGAGCTGCTCGGCCACGCCGGGCTCGCCCGACAGCTCGCAGACCGTGGCCAGCGCCAGCTTGGGCGCGGGCTCGCCGGGCACCTGCCCGTAGACGGCGTTGAACGACGCGCGGGCCGCGGCGGCGTTGCCCGTCGCGAGGTGCCCGAGGCCCTCCATCCAGGCCGCGCGCCACTCCCACGGGTCGTGCTCCAGGATCTGCGCCACGGTGGACCGGAGCAGCGCGCCGTCGTCCGCCTCGATCGCGGCGCGGGCCACGGCGAGGCGCACCTCGACGGTGTGCTCGGCCGGGTCGGCCAGCGCCTTGATGCGTTCGGCCGGGTCGGCGACGTTGACGCCGGCCAGCCAGGACGCCATCGGGTCGGTCGAGTCGACCTTCAGCAGCGGCAGCTCGTTCCAGTCCAGGGCGCCGTCGGCGCCGTCGAGCGGCGGCACGCCGAACAGCACCGACTCGGCCGACGTCGTGGCCGTGTACCCGGGCCCCTTGTCGGTGGCGACCACCTCGCGCAGCACGCCAAGGAGCTGCACCCGGGCCTCGTCCACGGACGCGAACCGGTCGGCGGGCGCCGGGGCGCACGCCTTGGCGAGCCAGCGGTAGAACGAGTCGTACTTCTGGAACACGGGGGTGTCGGCCACGGGCGGGAACGACGCCTGGTAGACGGTCGTGTTGCCCCGGAAGTCCAGCACCAGGGAGGCCAGGGTGCGGCCGAGCGTGAAGATGTCCGACGCCACGGACGGGCCGACCTCTGGCACCTCGGGCGCCTGGTAGCCGACCGTGCCGTAGATGGCCGACGTCAGGTCGTCGGTGCGGCGCACGCCGCCCATGTCGATCAGCTTGACGCCGTCGCCCTGCGCGATGATGTTGTCCGGCTTGAAGTCGCAGTACAGCAGGTCGTGGTCGTGCAGGTAGCTGAACGCGGGCAGCACCTCGAGGATGTACGCGATGGCCTGGTCCACCGGCAGCGGGCGGGGCTGGCCGCCGTCCTGCTCGCGGCGGTCCTTGAGCACGTCCTTGAGCGACCGGCCGCCCACGAACTCCATGACGGTGTAGCCGAGGCCCTCGTGCAGCACGAAGTTGAAGATCTCGACGATGAGCGGGTGCTCCACCTCGGCGAGGAACTGCCGCTCGGCGACGGCGGCCTCGTACGCCTCCGTGTCGCCCGCGTTCAGCAGGCCCTTGAGCACCACCCAGCGGCCGCTGACGTTGCGGTCCCGGGCCAGGTAGATCCAGCCGAGGCCACCGTGGGCCAGGCAGCCCACCACCTCGTACTGCCGGGCCACGAGGTCGCCCGCCTTGAGCGCGGGCGCGAAGTCGTACCGCGCGCCGCAGTGCCCGCAGAACCCGGCGATGCGGCCGGGCACGCCGTCCCTGGCCCGGCCCACGGGCTGCCCGCACGTGGGGCAGTACCGCTTGGACTCCGCGAGCTCCGGCGTGGCCATGACGGCCTGCAGCGGATCGGCCACCGGGGTGTGCGGCACGGTGGTCAGGCCCGCGCCCAGGCGGTGCCCGCGCAGGCGCGTCGAGCCGGTACCGACCCGGCGCGTCTGGCTGGTGCCCCCGGTGACGCGGGCCGAGCCCAGGGCGGTGGACGCGAGGCGCGAGGAGCTGGTGCGCCCGGTCGACGGCTCCGCCATCCCGTTCGGCACGGAGCCGTTCGCCACGGAGCCGTTCGGCGCCGAGCCCGAGGCGCGGACCGTGGTCGCGTCGAGGTCGCCCTCGGCCCAGGACGCCGCGACGGCGGCCAGCGCGTCGCCGTCGGGGTTGCCGCCGGCGGGCGTGCCGCAGACGTTGCAGTAGCCGTCCTCGATGGTGCCGGTGCAGCCGGGCTCGGCGCACTTCTGTTCGGTCATCGGTGTCCCTCCGGGAGGTCGCGCACGAGCGTCTCGAGCTGCTCGGTGAAGTGCCGGGCCAGGGCCAGGTCGCAGGGGGTCGCGTCGAGCACGTCGCGCACCTCGTCCTCGCCCGCCTTCACGGCCGGCGACGACGAGCGCCCGTTGCCCTGGGCCTTCGTCATCAGGTTCTTGACGCGGTAGCGCAGCTCGGCGCGCTCCCGCAGCGGTGCGGTGTAGGCGTCCTCGACCTTCTCCATCGCGCGCTCGACGGCGCCCAACCGCTGGACGTAGGTCGTCAGCGCCGCCTGCTCGTGCGGCACCTCGCCGAGCCGGAGCACGTCCGGGATCGCGAGGCGCGGCGGGTCGACGACCTCCCGGCGGCAGCGGTCGGCGATGCTCGCCAGCCCCGGCGCCCGGCCCGCCAGGGCGGCGCGCAGCTCGACGGCGCGCTCCCGGTCCTTGGCGAGCGACCGGCTCCGGGCCGCGTGCACGATGAGGTCCCGCTCGGTGCGCGCGACCTCGTCCTCCAGCGCGCCCAGCGGGCCGGTGACGTCGGCGCCGCGGGCGGCGTCCGCCCTGAGCCGGCTCAGCCGGTCGCGCAGGCGGGCCACCGCGGCGTCGTCCTCCGTGGTGGCCGTGGCGCGCGCGGCGTCCTCGGCGCGGACCACCCCGGCGGCCAGCGCCCGGAACCGGGCGGTGACGTCGGCGGCGTGCGGGTCGAACGACAGCCTGGTGGCGAGCTGGTCGGCCTGCGCGTCGCACAGCCGGGCGGCGTCGACCAGGGAGAGGAGGGACGTGGCGGGGTCGCCGCCGAGGCGGCCCCAGACGAGCTGCGACATGCGCTCGCGCGCCACGGCGTCGGCCCGGCCGGAGTCCCACACCTCGACCAGCTCGTCGGTACGCGTGCGCACCGCCTGCCACAGGGTCAGGGCCAGCACGACGTCGGCGGTGACGGCGTCCGCGCCGGCCTGCCGGGCCGCGGCGTCGAGCCGGTCCAGGTCGGCCCGGCGCACGTCGAGCCAGGCCTGCAGGTCGGACAGGTAGGTCAGCAGCGCGGCGGGCTCGGCCGCCACGCCCAGGGCGCCGGGCGGCGCCGGCGCGCGCTGTGTCCGGCTCACGGCGTCCGTCCGTACACGGGCTCCGGGGCGTCCGGGGCGCTGCCGAGCGCGTCGCCCAGCCAGCGGTCGTAGGACTTCTCCCACTGCCCGCTCGAGACCATGTCCTCCAGCACCCCGTTGACGAACCGCACCATGTCCGGCTGGCCGGCGGGGATGCCGACGCCGTACGGCTCGTCGCTCACGGCGTCGCCCACCACCTTGGCGTACGGGTCCTGGGCCGCGAAGCCCGCCAGGACCGTGTCGTCACCGGTGATCGCGTCCACCGCGCCCTGCTGGAACAGGACCAGGCACGTGGTGTGGGTGGCCGCGGGCACCGCCTCGACGCCCTCCCACTCCTGCAGCCGCTCCAGGGTCGTGGTGCCCTCCGGCGCGCACACGCGCTGCCCGTCCAGGTCGTCGATGCTCTCCACGTCCGACGTCGAGGGCACCAGCAGCTTCTGGCCCGCGTGGTAGTACTCCGCGGAGAACGCGATGTTCTCCCACCGGTCGCAGTTGATCGTGAACGCGCGCGTCACGACGTCGACGTCGCCGTCCTCCAGGACGGTCTCCCGGTCGCCCGACGTGATGACCCGGTACTGGATCTTGTCGGGGTCGCCCAGGATGGCGTCGGCGATCTGCCGCGCCACGTCGATGTCGAAGCCCTCGATGTCGCCGTTGAACGGGTTGCGCGAGCCCATGAGCAGGGTGTCCGCCGAGACGCCGACCCGGAGGGCCCCGCGCTCGCGGATGTCGGCCATCGTGGAGCCCGACGTCACCTCGGGGCTGCCGTCCGGGTCCGCCGAGGCGACGGCCGGCAGCCCGTCGCTGCAGTCCGCCGCCGCGGTCGCCGTGCCCGCCGCCGTCCCGCCCGTCGCGGCCCGCGGGGCCGTGCCCTGCGCGGTGTCCTGGACGGACTCCTGCGCGGAGCCCGCCGCGGCCGCACCGGTCAGCAGCTGCGTCGTGGGCTGGGGCGCGCACGCCGCCGTCGCGCCCACCAGGGCCAGCGCCACCAGGGCGGCGGCGATCGGTCTGCGGGCTGCGCGCGTGCTCATCGGTACTCCTTCAGGCGGACGTTCATCCCGGCGGCCGCGGCCACGGCCCCGGCGACACCGAGCACGAGGGCGACCCAGGCCGCGATCTGGGCGGTGGTCGCCGCGGAGCCGAGCCGGCCCACGGCGTCCGTGCTCGTGGCCTCGACGTCGGCGTGGGCCCGGTCGGAGAACGCGGTGAAGGCCGCGCCCGCCGAGTCGTCGGCCGTGGACGTCGCCGCCTCGACGGCGCCCTCCCAGTCACCGCCGTCGTCCAGGTCACGGATCTCGGCATGCTTGGCGTCCCACGCGTCCAGCAGCTCGCGGGGCGAGTCCGAGCCGGAACCGGTGCTCGGGACGGCGTCCGCGGCCTCGTCCAGCAGGTTGCGGGCGTCGGCCACCGCGGTCTGGTACGTCTCCTCGAACTCGGCGCCGGAACCCCGCTTGATCAGCGTGAACGACTCCATCGACTTGGCGTCCGTGGCCTGCGACAGCGCCTGGGACGTGGCGACCGTCGCCGCGTACGGGCCGCTCGCCACCGACCGCGCCACGCCGTTGCCACCGAGCACCGCGACCGTCGCCACGATGCCGCCCACCAGCAGGGCGGCGCTCGCGGCGGCCAGGCCCAGGTTGAGCCGGCGGCGCGTGCGCCGCGCCAGCCAGAGCTGGACGGCGGCCAGCGCCACCAGGCCCAGCAGCACGAAAAGCAGCAGGGCCTGGGCGAGGGAGACGGAGGTCAGGTCGGAGTCCACCCGCTCGGACGTCGAGACCGCCACCTGGTCGAGCGTCGGCAGCACCTCGTCGCGCAGGGCCGCCGAGGCCTGGTCCAGGTAGGCGGCGCCCACGGGGAAGCCCTGCCGGTTGTTGGCCCGGGCCGACTCGACCAGGCCCGCGTACCGCTGCACGGAGTCGGAGACCGTGGCCAGGTCGGTGGTCTCGTCCGTGCCCTGCGCCGTGGCGGACAGGGTGGGCAGGGCTCGCGCGGCCTCCGACAGGCTGGCCTCGTAGCGCTCCCGGGCCTCGGTGGGCTCCAGCCCGCCGACCAGGAAGGCGTTGGTCGCCGTCGCGTCCGCCGAGACCAGGTCGTTGCGCAGCTCCTGCGTGCCCACGAGCTGGGCGGCGTCGCGCTGCGCGTCCCGCAGCGCCGCCGCCTGGCTGTTGCCCGCCAGGAACCCGGTGACCGCCAGCAGCAGGCACGCCACCACGGCGACGGCGGTGGCCAGCGCGAGGCGGCCCGGGGTGGTCGCGAGCTCCGCCGTGATGCGGTCCCGGATGCCGGTGCGGGCGGGCGGGGTGTCTCCGGGGGCCGGCGGGGCCGCCGGGTCCGGGTCGGCCGGCGGCGGGCCCGTGGTCGTCAGGGGTGCGGTCACAGGGTGGCCTCGCTGTCTGTCCCGATGTCCACGACGTCCTCCAGGTCTTCCGGGACCAGCGTGCGCAGCTGGTCCACCGTCGGTCGTTCAACGTCCCGCAGGCGCCAGGCGTGCCGGGCGATCGCGGAGTCGAGCACGTTGCGTGCCCAGCGGCCGTTGCCGAAGCCCTCGCCCCGCACCTGGTCCGCCGCGAGCCGGTCGAACCGGTCCAGGGTGGCCGGCTCCGGCTCGAAGTCGGCGGAGCCCGCCATGGCCGCGAAGATGCGGCGCAGCTCCTCGGGCGAGTAGTCCTCGAACGTGATGGTCCGCGCGAACCGGCTCTCCAGGCCCGGGTTCGTCGCGATGAACCGGGCCATGGGGCCCGGGTAGCCCGCCACGATCACCACGAGGTCGTCGCGGTGGTCCTCCATGTCCTTGACCAGGGTGTCCACGGCCTCGCGGCCGTACTGGTCCTCGGCCAGGGCGTACGCCTCGTCGATGAACAGCACGCCGCCCAGGGCACGCTGCACCACCGCCGTCGTCTTCTCCGCCGTCTGGCCCAGGTAGCCCGCCACGAGCTCGGAGCGGTCGACCTCCACGAGGTGGCCCTTGTCCAGCAGGCCCAGCGCGCGGTAGATGCCCGCCACCAGGCGGCCCACCGTGGTCTTGCCCGTGCCGGGGTTGCCGGTGAACACCAGGTGGCGCGTGAGCGTGGGGGAGGTCAGACCCGCCTCGGCGCGCAGCCGCTCGATCCGCAGCAGCTCGGTCTGGCGGTGGATCTCGTCCTTGACGCGGCCCAGGCCGATGAGCTGGTCCAGCTCGTCGAGCAGCTCGGCCAGCGGGCGGGGCTCGTCCGCGGGTTCCGGCGCGGGTCCGGTCCCGGCGGCCTGTGTGGCCTGGGTGGCCGGCTCGGGTTCCGTGGCCGACGGCGTGGGGTGGGTCGGTGTCGTGGTGAGAGCCGGTGCGCCGAACTCCAGCCCCTGGTCGCCGGCCGGACGGGGCGCGGCCGCGCGGCCCGCCGCCGCGCTGCGGTGCACGGCCTTGGTGCCCTCGGCGGCGGCGATGGCGCTGATGCTCGGGTCGCCGAGCCCGGCGGCGGCGTCGACCACCGCGGCCAGCGCCTCGGCGTACCCGGCCGCGTGCGCCGAGCCGTCCGCGACGAGGCCCGCGAGCAGGTCCGTCGGGGCGGAGCGCCAGCGCCGGGCGCCCACGGCGGCGTCGAAGAACGGCTGCAGCGTGGCTGACGCCGGCCGGCCGGGGGACGTCGCCGCGAGCCAGTCGGCCGGGGCGCCGGGGGAGGACTCGGCGACGGCGGCGGCCAGCCGCTCGCCCTCGGCGCGGGCCGCCGGGCCGCCCACGCCGGCGTCGGTGCCGGCCCGGGCGAGGGCGTCGAGGGCGGTGGCCAGCGCCGTCGTGGTCACGGGGCCTCCAGCGGGGCGGGCCCCGACGTCGGGCCCGGGCCTGCCGTGCCCGGGCCGGGCAGGGACTGGCCGGGCTGGATCTGGCCCGGGAGCGTGAGGCCCGAGGTGCCGAACTTCTCCTCCAGGAACCGCCCGTGGGCCACGAGGGCCACCGCGTCGGCGCGCGAGACGGCGTCGGAGATCTTGTCGAGCGTGGCGCCCAGCAGGTCGAGCTGGTCGCAGAGGATCAGCAGGGACGTCTTGCCGCGGTCCACGACGCGCCGGTCGGCGAAGTCGCGGGGCAGCCGCAGGTACGCGTCGACGGCCTCGGGCAGGTAGCTCGTGGCCGTGGCCACGACGGTGTGCGCCTGCTGGGAGCCGGGGCCGAGCCGGTCCAGGCGCGGCACCATCTCGTGCACCGTCTCCACCACGCGCTGCACGCGGGCGGTCACGGCCGCGGGGGCCTTGCCGGACGCGCGGGCCAGGACGGCGTCGACGGACGTCACGATCTGCTCGGTCGTGGGCGGTGCCGGGACGGCGACGGGCTGCTCCACCTCGGGGCGTCCGCCGCCGAAGATCCGCTGCCACCAGCCCATACGTTCCCCCGTGCCTGCGGCCGTCACCGGTTGCCGAGATCGAGCGAACCGCTCGCCACGCCGTCGGTGTTCGTGCGCCGGGCCCGCTCGACGTACTCGGAGGCCTTGGTCGTCTCGGTCTGCAGCACGCCGATGGTCTGCGACATGGAGTCCAGCGCGCGGGTCTTGAAGTCGCTGATCGAGTCCATCGTCGCGTAGATGTTCGCGAACGCCGTCTGGAGCTGCTCGATGCCGACCGTCGAGCTCGCGGCCTGCTCCTGGATGGTCGCCGACTGGTCGGCGAGCATCTTCGAGGTCGACGCGATCATGTTCGACGTCGTCGTGTTCAGGGCGCCGATCTGGTCCAGCACGAGCTTCTGGTTCGCGAGGGCCTGCGCCACGATGACGGCGGTGCGCAGCGCGGAGACCGTGGTCGTGGTCGCGCGGTCCACGCCCTTGGTGAGCTCGATGTTGTTCTTGATGATGATGTCGATCGCGAGGTAGCCCTGGATGGAGACCGCGAGCTGCGTGAGCAGGTCCTGGTGCTTCTGGCGCACGTAGAACAGGACGTCCTCGGACAGGGCCTTGGCCCGCTCCGGGTCGGCGATCTGCAGCTCGGCGATCTTCGCGGAGAGCTGGGCGTCGAGCCGCTCGGCCACGTAGATGTACTGGTTGAGCCGCGTCATGGTGTCCCAGAGGTTCTGCTTCTCCAGGTTGAGCGCGGCGTTGTCCTTGCGCAGCTCGTCCTGCCCGTTGTAGAGGGCCTGGATGATGGCGTTGAGCTGGCCCTGGGCGGACTCGTAGCGGCGGAAGTAGTCCTGGATCTTGTCGCCGAACGGGATGACGCCGAGGATCTTGCGGCCGACGCTGGCCTCGGACGGGTCGAGGTCCTCGACCGTGCGGCGCAGCTCCAGGAGGGTCTGGCCCACCTTCGAGCCGTCGGCCAGGCCACCCTCCTTCAGGGCGCGCACGGGCGTGGCCAGCAGGCGGTTGCTGGAGTCGGCGGCCTGCCGGATGTCCTGATCGCCCATGGTGCGCACGTCGTCGGCGCGCTGGGCGAACTCGGGGGAGCGGGTGTCGGTGCCGAGCAGGCCGTCCAGGTAGGTGCTGACCTTCTGGTCGAGCGCGGGAGCCACGGCGGGGTCCACCTTGGGCGCCATCTTGGGCGCCTGGGTGCTCGCGACGGGCTGTACCGGGTCGGGCGCGGTGAGCACGAGCGGCTCTGCTGGCGCGGGGGGTTGAAGCGGCATCGGCTCGGTCATCGGTGCTCCTCGAGATAGGGCGTCCGAACGCGGCGAGTATATGCCGCGGGCTACCGTCTTCGAGGGCGGAAGCGCTGCTCGGCGGGGTGAGAACGAGGGGGCGCCGGACAGAGTTCCCGGGGGAGCGGGTGACTGCTGGGCCGACGTCGGACGGGACCCATCCCGTGCGGCAAGATGCCTTGGCAAGTAGCCTTGCCAAATGGATGAAGTTGAGGGCATCCTGGTCTTGCCGAGTGCGTTGAGGTGAGCATGAAGATCGAGGACCTGAACCTGACACCTGAGGAGCGGGCAGAGCTCGAGGCCTGGGGCGAGGAGATGGCGGCCAAGGCCGTCACCGACGACTACGCAGAGAAGCTGCGACCGACCGAACCGGCGTTGCTCGAACTGCAGCGAGCAGCGGCCCGGCGCATCTACTTGACCAGCCAGGCCGAGAAGGCCGTCCGAGACGCAGTTGCGCAGGCCCGAGCGCAGGGGCTGTCGTGGAACGTCGTCGGCCAGGCGCTGGGCACCACGGGCGAGGCCGCTCGGCAGCGGTACTCGGCTGCGTGATCGCGGGACCACCATGGCTGGTCGGTTGCCCGGGTGACTGCTGGGTGTGGTGCGCCTCACCCGGCGGCCTCCCGCGGAATAGGCCCGCCGGGGCCCGGGGTTTGGGAGCATGAACGCAGTTGTTCGGACACCCTTCCAGACAGGATGTACACGAAGCCATGCCCTCGCGCCGGTTCTCCCGCCCGCGTGCCGCCGTCGTCGTCACGGCAGCCGTCGCCCTCCTGCTCGCCGCCTGCACCTCCGGGGGAGGAGGGAGCACCGGTGAACCGTCGGGCGAACCCGTCACCGGGGGCACGCTGACCTACGCGTCGGGCGACGCCGAGCCGTCCTGCCTCGACCCGCACGTCGGCGGCAACTACCCGCAGGCGCTCATCGCCACCCAGTACCTGGAGTCGCTGGTCTCCCTCGACGAGGACGGCGAGGTCGTCCCGTGGCTCGCCACCGAGTGGGACGCGAGCGACGACGGCCTGGAGTGGGAGTTCACGCTCCGCGACGACGTCACCTTCACCGACGGCACGCCGTTCGACGCCGAGGCCGTCGCCGCGAACATCGCGCACGTGCAGGACCCGGCCACGGCGTCGTCGACCGGGTACCTCGCGCTGGCGAAGATCAAGGACGTCGTCGCCGTCGACGACCACCTGGTCCGGTTCGAGATGAGCGCCCCCGACTCCGCGCTGCTGGAGTCGCTGTCGCAGGTGTGGGTCGCGATGGAGTCGCCCAAGGCCCTGGAGCGCAGCCAGGAGGAGAACTGCGCCGCGCCCGTCGGCACCGGCCCGTTCGTCGTCGACACGTGGGAGCGCCAGGACTCGGTGACCCTGGTCCGCAACGACGACTACAACTCGCCGCCGGCCGACGTCGCCGAGGCGACCGAGGGCAGCGACCTGCCGTACCTCGACTCGATCGTGTGGCGGTTCATCCCCGACTCCGCGAGCCGCTACGCCGCCCTGCAGTCCGGCGAGGTGCAGGTCATCGACAACGCGCAGCCGGACACCATCAAGTCGGCCGAGTCGGACGACGCGATCGAGGAGCTCGACGCCCCGCGCCCCGGCGCGTCCAACCGCATCGAGCTCAACTCGGGCAAGGCCCCGTTCGACGACGAGCGCGTCCGCGAGGCGTTCATTCGCTCCGTGAACGTGGACGACGGCATCGAGAGCCTGTTCTTCGGCACCGCCGAGCGGTCCTACTCGCCGCTGTCCAGCGTCGAGCCGCTGGGCCTGAGCCTGCCCGACCTGTTCACCGTGGACACGGACGCGGCGTCCGACCTGCTGGACGACGCCGGCTGGGCCGAGCGCGACGCCGACGGCTACCGCGTCAAGGACGGCGAGCGCCTGACCCTCGACTTCCCGGTGAGCACCAACCAGTCGATCCCCGCCGAGCAGTCCCTGTTCGAGCAGATCCAGGCGGACGCGAAGACCGCCGGCTTCGAGGTCAAGCTCCAGCCGCTGGACCTGTCGAGCTGGTACGGCGTGCTCGCCGAGAACGAGTACGACCTGGTCAGCGCGCCGTACACGAAGGTCGGCCCGGACGTGCTGCGCATCCTGTACCACTCCGACTCGATCACGCCCGCCCCGAGCGGCTACTTCGCGAACCTCGCGCAGGTGGACGACGCCGACCTCGACGAGCTGCTCACCCAGGCTTCGGCGACCGGTGACGCCGGCGAGCGGGCCAGCCTCTACGAGGAGGCGCAGCAGATCATCCTCGAGGGCTACTACATCCTGCCGCTGTACGACCAGCAGAACCACTTCCTGCGCTCGTCGAGCGTGCAGGGGCTGCGCGCGATGCCGACGGTGTCGACGCCCACCTTCGCCGGGGCCTGGCTGGTGCCTTGACCCTTCCGGTCCCCACCACCGGGGCGCGCAGGAGGCCGGTGCCGGGCAACCGGCACTGGCTGCTCCTGCGCGCCGGCGGGGTCCTCTTCGTGCTGTGGGCGGCGGCGACCATCACGTTCTTCGCGCTCCGGCTCGTGCCGGGGGACCCCGCGGAGGCGATCCTCGGCGGCCCCGGCTCGCAGGCAGGCCCCGAGGCGCTGGCGCAGGTGCGCCGCGAGTACGGCCTGGACCAGCCGCTCGTCGTCCAGTACCTGACCTACCTCGGGCGGCTGGTGACGGGCGACCTGGGCCAGTCGTACTCGCTGCACAAGCCGGTGCTGACCGCGATCGGCGAGCAGTTCGGCGCCACCCTGACGCTCGCCCTGGTCTCGCTGGCGCTGGCGTGGGCGCTCGCGTGCGCTCTGGCGGCGTGGAGCGTGCGGGGCGGGCGGATCGCCTGGGCCATCGGCTCCGGGCTGGAGCTGGTCGCCGCCGCCGTGCCGCACTTCTGGCTCGCGACCGTGCTGATCCTGTTCTTCAGCCTGACGCTCGGCATCCTCCCGCCGGTCAGCGTGCCCGGGCCGCTGGGGATCGTGCTGCCCGCGCTGACCATGGCGATCCCGCTGGCGGGGTTCCTGGGCCAGGTGATGCGCGAGTCCCTGCTCACGGCCATGGAGTCGCCCTTCGTCACGACGGCGCGAGCCCGCGGCGAGAGCGAGGTGCGCATCTTCTGGCGGCACACCCTGCGGCACGCGGCCATCCCCGCCGTCGGGCTGTCGGGGTGGGCCTTCGGGTCGCTGATCAGCGGCGCCGTGGTGGTCGAGTCCGTGTTCGCGCGGCAGGGTCTCGGGCGCAGCCTGCTGTCCGCCGTGCAGCTGCGCGACGTCACGCTCGTGACCGGCATCGTGCTGGTGGTGGCGCTCGCGTACGCGGTGATGACGCTGGTCACCGACCTGGCGGACCGAGTCATCGACCCGCGCACCCGGGCGGTGGCCGAATGAGGTTCCGGCCCACCGTCGCCGAGGCGATCGCCGGCGTCCTGCTCCTGCTGCTCGTGGTCGCGGCGCTCTGGCCGAGCCTGCTCGCGCCGGGCGACCCGCTCGCCGTCTCGCACGCCGACGCGTTCCAGCCGCCGTCGCTCACCCACCTCTTCGGGACCGACGAGTCGGGCCGCGACATCTACACGCGGGTGGTGCACGGCGCCTCGGAGTCGCTGCTGATCGGGGTGCTCGCCACCGCGATCGGCATCGGCCTGGCGATCGTGCTCGGCTTCGTCGCGGGGCTCGGGCCGCGCTGGCTCGACTTCGGCACCACCCGGGTGGTCGAGGTGCTGTTCGCGTTCCCCGGGCTGCTGCTCGCGCTGCTGTTCATCGTGGTCACGGGGCCGGGCGTGCTGAGCTCGACCATCGCCGTCGGGCTGGCGACCGCGCCCGGCTACGCGCGCATCATCCGCTCCCAGGTGCGCCGGACGGCGTCCGCGGAGTTCATCGAGGCCGCCCGCGTGCTGGGGCGCAGCCGGCTGTGGATCACCGCGCGCCACATCCTGCCGAACGTGACCGCCGCCCTGTTCGTGCTGGCCACGCTCGGTCTGGGGCAGGCGATCATCTGGGTGTCGTCGCTGAGCTACCTCGGCCTGGGCGCAGTGCCGCCCGCTGCCGAGTGGGGCGCGATGCTGGCCGCGGGCCGCACGTACATCGCCAACTTCTGGTGGATGACGTTCTTCCCCGGCCTCGCGATCGTCGCCAGCGCCGCCGCCGCGACCGTCATCGGCCGGGGTATCCAGAAGCGGAACAGGAGTGCCTCGTGAGTGTTTCTGGGCCGGGCGAGGGGTTGCCGACGCCGGGCGAGCCGGTGCTCGACGTCCGGGACCTCGTCGTGTCGTTCGGCGGACGGCGGGTGGTCGACGGCGTGAGCCTGCGCGTCGCCGCGGGCGAGTGCGTGGCGATCGTCGGCGAGTCCGGGTCGGGCAAGAGCGTGACCGCGCGCAGCGTCGTCGGCCTGGCGGGGGACGGGGCGCGGGTCTCGGCCGCGCGGCTCTCGGTCGCGGGGCAGGACGTGCTCTCCCTGTCCGGACGGCGTCTGCGCCGGCTGCGCGGGGGCGTCGTCGGCCTCATCGCACAGGACGCGCTGGTCTCCCTGGACCCCCTGCGCCCCGTCGGCCGCGAGATCGGCGACACGCTGGCCCTGCACACCGACCTCGACGCCGCCGCGCGGCGCGCGCGCACCGTCGCCCTCCTGGAGCGCGTGGGCCTGCCCGACGCCGAGCTCCGGGCCGGTCAGCGACCCGGCCAGCTCTCGGGTGGGCAGCGGCAGCGGGCGCTGATCGCCTCGGGTATCGCGGCCGACCCGCGGCTCGTGATCGCCGACGAGCCCACCACGGCGCTCGACCAGCCCGTGCAGGCCGGGGTGCTCCGGCTGCTGGGGCAGCTGCGCGACGAGGGCACCGCCGTGCTGCTGATCAGCCACGACCTGTCGGCGGTGCTGGGGGTGGCGGACCGCGTGCTCGTGATGACCGACGGCGTGGTGGTCGAGGAGGGCACACCGGCCGAGGTGTTCGAGCGCCCCCGGCACCCGTACACGCGCAAGCTGGTCGACGCGGTGCCGGCGGGCCGGGCACGCGGCGAGTCGCTGGCTGCGCCGTCGGCTGCGGCCGCTGAACGTAGGGATAGTCGCGCTCTGAGCGCTGACAAGGCGACTATCCCTACGTTCGGCGGGTCCGCCGGCGCCGGTGCCGGCGGCGGTGGTGAGCACGAGGTGCTGGTCGAGGCTCGCGGGGTGTCGCGCGTGTTCCACGTCGGCGGGCGGGAGATCGTCGCCGCCGACGACGTGTCGTTCACGCTCCGCGCCGGCCGCACCCTGGGGCTCGTCGGCGAGTCCGGCTCGGGCAAGTCGACCACCGCGCGGCTCCTGCTCGGGCTCGAGCACCCCGACGCCGGCGAGGTCACGCTGCTGGGCGAGCCCTGGAACCCGCTGCCGGAGGCCCGACGCCGTCCGCGCCGGCACCTGATCGGCGCGGTCTTCCAGGACGCGCTGAGCTCGTTCGACCCGCGCTGGACGGTCGGCGCCGTCCTGGCGGACGCGATCACCCGCGGCCGGTCGCTCCGGCCCGGACCCGTGCGCGCGCAGATCGCGGACCTGCTCGGCACCGTGGGCCTCGACCCCGCGTTGGCCGCACGGCGTCCGCTGCACCTCTCCGGCGGGCAGCGGCAGCGCGTCTCCGTCGCGCGGGCGCTCGCGGCCGAGCCCCGGGTGCTGGTCCTGGACGAGCCGGTCTCGGCGCTCGACGTCTCGGTCCAGGCGCAGGTCCTCGACCTCCTGGACCGGCTCCAGCGCGAGCGCGACCTCGCCTACCTGCTGATCACGCACGACCTGGGCGTCGCCCTGCACATGAGCGACGACCTGGCGGTGATGCAGGAGGGCCGCATCGTGGAGCAGGGCCCGGCGTCGACGGTGTTCGAGGACGCGGCGCACCCGTACGCGCGGCAGCTCCGGGACGCCGTCCGCCTCTAGGGCCGCCGACCGGGCGGGGGAAGTGGCCGCGGTGGGGCCCGACCCCCGGGGAGAGCTGTGCGCTCCCAGGTAGGTAACGCTGAGCGAGCACTGCTAGCTCAGCGTTATCTACCCGTGGGCACAACGTCCGCCCCGTAGCCGTCCGGCCGGGCACCACTGCGGTGTCGGCGCCCTCCCGGCACGGATCAGCCGACGCCGACGTGCTGCCGCTCGGGCTCGATCACGGCAACGATGCGCTCCTGCTCGCGGGAGTACGGCTCGCCGGTGTACTTGCGGGCGAGCTGATCGACGATCGCCCAGCCCGCGTCGCCGTCCAGCCACTCGACCACCCTGCCCCGGACGACGACGGGCTCGAACGGGTTGTCGGCGGGCGCGACGGACAGCGCCACGCGCGGGTCGCGGCGCAGGTTGCGGGCTTTGCGCATGGTGGGGCCGGTGAAGAACACGATCCGGTCGCCGTGGGTGCCGACGAACACCGGGGCGGCGTGGGGCGCGCCGTCCGGCAGGACCGTGGCGACGTGGGCGATCGAGGTGCCGTCGAGAACGCGGCGGACTGCGGGTTCGAGCATGTTGGGCTCCTTCAGCGGTGGTGGCGGGCCCAACCTACGAACCGGCCGGCGGCCCGTCTTGAACAAAACGCGCATGCTCAGGCGAGCAGCGGCGTCCGGCGTCGGGCGGCGAGAAACGGCCCGTACGACGCCGCGTGCTCGTGGTCGCACGCGCACCGGTCGGCGCTGCCGCCGAGCAGCCGGCGCGGGGTCAGCCCGGTCAGGCGCACGCACTCCCGGCCCAGGTGCGCCTGGTCGGCGTAGCCGGTGTCGACGGCGATGCCCGCCATGCCGTCCGCGCCGCGCCGCCCCGTGGCCACCGCTCCGGCTTGCGCGAGGGCCAGGAAGCCCTGGAACCGCAGGGTCCGCTGCAGCACCTTGGGACTCAGGCCCAGGGCCCGCAGACAGCGCCGGCGGAGCTGGCTCGGCGAGAGCGCCAGGTGACCGGCCACGGCGTCGACGGTGACCGGTCGCCACGGCATGAGCGCGGCGACCGCCGCACCCACCAACGGGTCGGGCCGGAACGTCCGGAGGTCTCCCAGGAGGCGGTCCTCCAGGAGCCGCAGCGCGTGCTCCGGCGTCGGCGCCAGGGCGGTCCGGTCGATGAGCTCGTCCACCGAGCCGCCCCAGAGGTCCGCCAGGTCGACGCGCTGGTCCACGAGGTCGTCGAGCGTCGTCGGCAGGCGCGGCGGGGTGCCGGGGTGGTACCGCACGCCGACGACGGTGGTGCGCGCCGGGACCACCTCGACGTCCGGGCCGGTCAACGGCCCGACGAGCTGCGGCCGACCACCGATCGGGAGGTGGATCTCCACGCCGCCCGTGGGCAGGTTCCGCTGCACGTACGGTGCCTCCCCCGCGCGCAGGACCCACGCCGTCCGCACCACGCCGGAGAGCGCGGGCCGGGGCGGGCGCTCGACGTAGGACTCCATGGGGTCATCCTTCCGGCACAGCCCGGCCGCCTGCCAGGGCACCGGTCGATGAGTTTCCCGGGCGGACGCCGTCAACCCCGTGGAGATCGGCCCGACGAGGCCGCCGAGACCTGGAGGACTGCGATGCCGCGATACCTGATCTCGTTCGATGACGGCGCGATGACGTTCCCGCAGGAGGACCTGCCCGCGGTGGCCGAGGCCTCGCACGCCGTGGTGCAGGCGGCCAAGGACGCCGGCGTCTGGATCTTCGGTGCTGGGCTGGAGCGGCAGCAGGCGTCGGTCGTCGCGACCGACGGCACCGTGACGGACGGGCCGTTCCCGGAGACCAAGGCCGTGCTCGGCGGGTTCTCGATCCTCGAGGTGGCCGACCGCGACGAGGCGCTGGAGTGGGCGGCCCGGATCGCGGAGGGCTGCCGCTGCGCCCAGGAGGTCCGGGAGCTCATGTACGACCCGGAGTCCTGAGCTCCGACCCGGAGTCCTCATCATCCGGCTGCCGTGGCGCACCTCCCCTTCGAGGCCTAAGTTTCTCCGCTTTGGGCCGGCTCAAAGCGGAGAAACTTAGGCCTCGAAGTTGAGGGACCAGCGGGTGAGTACCCCGGTGTCGCCCGTGGCGGTGTCCTGGACCTGAAGGCGCCAGGTGCCGTCGGCCGGCTCGTCGCTCAGGTCGACCACGAACGTCTGGTGCACGTCGTCCGCCCCAGCGCCCTCGCGGTCGAGGAGGGGGTAGGCGGTGCCGTCCGGAGCGACCAGGCGGACCACCAGGTCACCCCGGTAGGTGTGCGTGATGTCGACGCCGACCTGGGCCGCGCCCGAGGCGTTGCCCGGGCACGGCGTCAGCGTGATCGGGCTGTGCACCGTGGCGTTGTCCGGGATCGGTACCGGTGTGGTGTTCTCACCCTCGCAGACGTCCTGCTGCCGCGGATCGAGGTCAAGGGCCCAGGAGTCGACGAACCCGGTGTCGCCGGGCTGGGTGTCGCGGACCCGCAGCCGCCAGACGCCGTCGGCGGTCTCGCCCGAGAGATCGAGCGTGTACGTGCCCTTGAGATCGTGGGCGCCGCCGCCCGTGCCGCCGTGGAGCCGGTGGGCCCGGCCGCTCGGCGCGACCAGGTCCACGTAGAGGTCGCCGACGTAGCTGTGCACGATCGCCAGGTCGACCGTGGCCGCGGAGCTGGGCGTGGTTCCGCAGCCCGTGACCTGGACGACCGACTCCACCGTCCCGCCGTCCTGGACGGGCAGGTCGCTGCCGTTCGTCTGGCTGCAGCCCGGCGGTCCGGCCACCGTCAGACGGTAGGTGGCGGAGTGCCAGGTCCGGCCGCGTGCGCGGACCTGGACGCCGTAGGTGCCCGGAGCCGCCGACGGCGAGGCGGTCACGGTCAGCACGGACGGCCCGCCGGACGTGACGACTGCCGGGTCGAGCCGGGCCGTCACCCCCGGCGGGAGCCCGTGCGTGGTCAGGGCGAGCTGCTGCGGGTCGCCGAGCGTGGTGCGGGTCGAGACGGCTGACGTCATCGGAGCACCCGCCTGGACGATCGCCTCGGCCGGGTCGATCGAGACCGCGAAGTCATGCCGCGGCGGCGGAACGCTCCCGGTGTACAGCAGGCGGTTCGGCGAGCCGCTGCCGGCCTCGGCGACGACGTCGGGCGTCGCGGCACCGAGCAGGGCGGCCGAGACGGCGGCGGGCGTCAACGCCGGGTCCTCGCCGAGGTAGAGCGCCGCGGCGCCCGCCACGTGCGGCGCCGCCATCGAGGTGCCGTTGATCGTGCCGGTCGCGCTGTCGTCGTCCGCCCACGCCGAGGTGATCGACGACCCGGGCGCGAAGAGGTCGAGGCAGACGCCGATGTTCGAGTAGGCGGCCCGGGTGTCGTTCCGGGTGGTGGCGCCCACGGTGAGGGCGTCGGGCACCGACGCCGGCGAGCGCGTGCAGGCGTCCGCCCCGTTCTCGTTTCCCGCCGCCACCGCATACGTGATCCCGTCCGCGACGGACGCCGACACGGCGTCGTTCAGCGCCTGCGAGAAGCCGCCCCCGAGCGAGAGGTTGGCCACCGCCGGCTCGCCCGGCCTATGGTGGGCGGTGACCCAGTCGACGCCCGCGATCACGTCCTCGGTCGTGCCGTCCCCGGCGCAGTCGAGCACCCGCACCGCGATCAGGGACACGTCCTTGGCGATCCCGTGGGCCTCCCCGCCGAGGGTGCCCGCCACATGGGTGCCGTGTCCGTTGCAGTCGTCGGCCTCGGCGTCGCCGTCCACGACGTCCACCCCCGACTCGGCACGGTCCTCGAAGTCCTGGTGGGTCACCCGGATCCCGGTGTCGATGACGTAGGCGGTCACCCCGGCGCCGGTGTTGGCATAGGCGTAGGAGGAGTCCAGGGGCGGGGTGCGCTGGTCGGACCGGTCCAGGCCCCAGCTCGGCGTGGGCGACTGGACGTCGGCGGCGCTCACCCGCCGGTTGGGCTCGACGTAGGCGACCGCCGGATCGTCCTCGAGCCGGCGGACCTCCTCCTCCGGCATCGTGGTGCTGAAGCCCCGGACGGTGTGCGCGAACGTGGTCCGCACCGTGCCCGAGAACCGGTGCGCCAGTCCCCGGGCCGTGGCACCGAGCGACACCGGCCCCGGGCCCTCGCTGTCCTCCAGCACCACGATGTACTCGCCCGGGATCGATCCGGCACGCGCGCCCGCGGCCAGCACGGCCGGCGCCGCCGGCGGTGGCGTGCTCCCGGACCCCGGGGGCACCGGCAGGAGGAGCCAGCTCAGGCACGCCGCGGCCGCGACGACGCGCGCCACCCGCCGCCGAGCGCCGCCGTGCCGCGCCGGGACTCTGCTCATCGTGGTCTCCCCAGTCCTGGCCGGGCCGTGCGGGTCCCGGCGTCACGAGACGGATCACGGCTCCGCGGCGCCGTCGACAGCCGGCGAGCCGCGCACACCGTACGGCCCGTGGCCACGCCCCGGACCCGCTGCGCGCGGGTGATTCGGTCGTCGGCGAAGTGAGAGCGATCTGTTACCCGGCCGGTCGATGCTCACCCCTGTGCGCTGCTGGAACGCGGCGCCGGACGACGACGATGGGATGAAGGATGCGTGCACGTACGGGCTCCGGGGACCGCGCCAAGGCCGCTTCCCGGCGAAGGCCGGAACCAGGTCCCGCGGCACACCGCGCACTCGCAGCGCTGGCCGCGCTGGCCGTCGCGGTGCCCCTCGGCGTCGGAACGCTCCCGGCTCCCGCACGCGCGGAGCAGCCCGCGTCCCGTCCTCCCGCGCAAGCCGCCACGGAGCCCTCCGCGCCCGACCTGCTGACGCCGGTGACCCGCGAGCAGCGCGCCGAGGAGCGCGCGGTGGCCGAGGCACAGGCCACCGGACGCCGGGTCGAGGCGCCGGAGCTGCGGACCGAGACGCAGACGGTGTACGCGAAGCCCGACGGCAGGATGGTCGCCGAGTTCAGCTCCGCCCCGGTCCGGGCCAAGGGCGAGGACGGGAAGTGGCGGAAGATCGACACGGAGCTCGGCACCGGTGCGGACGGTCTGCTCCGCCCGGGTGCGACAGCGGTCGACCTAGCGTTCTCACCGGGCGGACCCGGCGCCGACCTCGCCCGGATGGAGGAGGGCGGGGCGACACTGGCCCTGGAGCCGGCGGAGGACCTCCCCACCCCCTCGACCAAGGGCGGCACGGCCACGTACGAGGACGTCCGGCCCGGGGTGGACCTGCAGGTCGTCGCCTACTCGTACGGCTTCTCGACCCGGCTCGTGGTGCACGACCGTGAGGCGGCCGAACGACTCGCCGCCAAGCCGTTCACGCTCGGCGTCTCCGGGGGCGACGACGCCGTCCGCGAGCGCGCCGGCGGGCTCCAGGTCGAGGCGGCCGAGGGGGACGGGTCGATCTCGGCCCCACCGCCGTCGGCGTTCGACGCCGACGGACGGGCCGTCGCGCTGGACCCCGGCACCGAGCCGGGCTCGGTGCGCCTGGCGCTCGCTGACGAGGCCGTCGACGGCGGGACCGAGTTCCCGATCACCATCCTGAAGGACCACACGGCGGACAAGTACGGCTGGGCGACGGTGCTCTCGGGCCTGCCGACCTTCAACGGCTGGAACACGAGCGGGGAGCCGCCGCTGGCGCAGGTGGGCCGGTGCTGGTCGGGCTGGGGTGCGTGCGGCCTGCGGAACATCGGCGTCGCCTGGACCTACTGGCGGTTCGACACGAGCTTCCTGGCCGGCAAGGTCGTGGTCAACGCGGACCTGAACGCCGTCGTGGAGCACAGCCCGGACTGCAACGCGACCGCCCGGTACCACCACGTGCACAAGGCGACCGCCCACCCCGGGTCGGGCACCACCTGGAACACCAAGCCGGGGTACGAGTCCACGTACGTGAACATGCTGGTGCCCAAGGTCAACGCGAGCTGGGGGTGCGGCGGGGCCAAGACGGC
Organism: Promicromonospora sp. NPDC057488; assembly: GCF_042802395.1. Classification (NCBI taxonomy): domain Bacteria; kingdom Bacillati; phylum Actinomycetota; class Actinomycetes; order Micrococcales; family Promicromonosporaceae; genus Promicromonospora; species Promicromonospora sp. NPDC057488. The sequence continues at coordinate 38,149 of NZ_JBHVEG010000016.1, read as the reverse complement.
CGCGGCGGACGTCACCTCGCGGGTCAACCGCGGCGGGCACACGTCGTTCCTGGTGGCGCCCGCGGACGACGCCGACGTCGAGAACTCGCCGTGGTGGCGCAAGTACAACAACAACGCCAAGCTCGTCACGACGTACAACACCGTGCCGGACGCGCCGTCCGGGCTGGTGACGGACCCGCCGCTGCGGACACCCTGCAAGTGGTGCGCGGGGGTGCCCTACATCAGTGACTCCAGCGTGAGCATCAAGGCGACGCTGACCGACCAGGACCGGGACGCGCTCCGGGGCGTGTGGCGGTACACGAGCAACGGGCAGACCACGAGCTACGTCAGCCCCAGCGCCTCCGCGTCGGGCACGGTGCACTCCCGCCCCGTCACGACCGCGGAGAACGCCGTCAACACCGTGACGTGGCAGGTGAACGCACGCGACTGGAACAACGACGGGCCCGTCGCGACCGGCCCCAGGTTCGTCGTCGACCGCAAGGCGCCGCCCGCGCCGGTCGTCGACGGCTATCTGTACACCGACGAGAACCGGTGGCACGGCGGAGCGGGCGTCGAGGGCCGCTTCGACCTGAGGACGTGCACGAACGCGCTCGTGCAGGCCGGGCGCTGCACCGACGCCACGGGCGACGACGACGTGGACCACTACCTCTGGGGGTGGTCCAGCCCGCCGGCGAACAAGACCGACGCCGACGCGCTCGGCGGGAACGCCACCCTCTGGACGGCGCCGCCGGGCGACGGCCCGCGGTCCTTCTTCGTGCAGGCCGTGGACCGCGCGGGCAACAAGAGCCCCGTGGTGACCCAGCACCTGCGCGTGCGTCCGGGCAACGGCGCCTACGCGGACTGGTCGCTGGACGGCACGGGCAAGGACCGCGCCTACCTCGGCGACCGCGACATGGAGCCGGCCGACGGCGCGTCCTACGTCGACGGCGCGATCAACCGGGGCCTGCTGCTCGACGGGGAGTCGGGGCACGCCAGCGCGCCGAACGCCGTCCGCACCGACGCGAGCTTCTCGGTGTCCGCCTGGGTCCGGCTCGACGACGCGAGCGGGGCCAGGGCCGCGGTGAGCCAGGACGGCACCAGGTACTCCGGGTTCGTGCTCTGGCAACGACCGGACGAGGACGGCGACGGCGAGGACGACGGCGGCCGCTGGGCCTTCGGCATGGCCTGCTCCGACGTCGAGTACAAGGGCACGTCCATCGCCTCCTCGGCCGAACCGTCGGAGACCGGCGTGCTGACCCACCTCGCCGGCACCTACGACGCGCGGACGCGCAAGCTCACGCTCTACGTCGACGGCGAGAAGGCCGGTGAGGTGACGCGCGGCGCGGCCTGCCCGGACTGGGACGCGAACGGTGACGTCCAGGTCGGCCGGACGATGTGGGGCGGCGATGCGGCGCGCGATCACTGGGACGGCCTGGTGGACGAGGTCAGGCTCTACGAGCGGACGCTGACGGCCGCCGAGGTCCAGGCGGCGGTGGCGGGCTCGAACGTGCAGGTGGCCCAGTGGAAGTTCGAGGACAAGCCCGGCAGCAGCACCACGCTGAACAGCGTCCCCGGCGGCCAGGCGGGCGTGCTCCATCCCGACGCCTACCTCTGCGGCGACTGCGACGCCGACGGCTCCGAGGACCCGAGCGTCGCCGAGGGCGCCGTCGGCCGGGCGGTGCACGTGGGCGGCGCCGACGGCGAGGTGGTCTCGTCGGACGGTCCAATCGTGACGACGAACCGCAGCTACTCGGTGGGCGGCCACGTCCGGCTCGACCCGGCGGTGGCGGACGGCCTGGCGGTCGGCGACCGGGTGGTCGCTCTGTCGCAGGACGGCACCGAGCGCAGCGGGTTCACCGTCTCCTACGTACGGACCGGTGCGACGGCGGGGCAGTGGGAGTTCGCCACGTACGGGCAGGACGCGCAGGGCGCCGCGCCCGACGCCGTGACCCGCGTGGCCGCGGCCGACCCGACCACGTGGACCCACCTGTTCGCCGTCCACGACGGGGCGAACGGCGCCATCAGGCTGTACCTGAACGGCAACCCGGGCGACCCGGTCGAGCGCGCGGGCACCCAGTTCGCGGCGAGCGGCCCGTTCGTGATCGGCCGGGGCCTGGACGGTACGCCCTCGGCCCGGTGGGGCGGGGCCGTCGACGAGGTCCGGGCGTTCACCAGGGCCCTCGGCGCCGACGAGGTCCAGGCCATCGTGACGCGCGACGACGTCGCCGTGGGCCGCTGGGCCCTCGACGGGGACGCGACCAGCGCGACCGGCGCCGCGCTGGACGGCACGGTGCACTGCGACGGCACGACGTCGGAGACCGCCTGCAAGTGGGATCCCGGGCAGAGCGACATGCCCTCGGACGAGAACAACCTCGACCGGGCCCTGACCGGGAACGGCAACGACTGGGTCTCGGCACCGCATGCCGTGGACACCACCAAGAGCTTCGCGGTCACGGCGTGGGCGTGGATCGACGACCTGAACGGCACCTCGGCGATCGTGTCCCAGGACGGGCAGAGCACGAGCGCGTTCCAGCTCGTCAAGCTGTCGAACGGGCGGTGGGGGTTCCAGAAGTCCTCGGTCGACGGCGCCGGCACGGCCTACGTGGCGCAGGGACCGGTCGCGCAGGCCGAGGTGTGGACGCACCTGGCCGGTGTGTACGACGCGACGGCTAAGACCATCACCCTGTACGTCAACGGGGAGGTGGCCGGTACCGCCGCGGCCCCGGTCGCGTGGGACCACCCGGCGGGCGGGCTCCAGATCGGTGCGGCGCTCGGCTCCGGCAACCGGCAGAACCGGGTGCTCGGCGCGATCGACGACGTCACCGCGTACAGCAGGGCGCTGTTCCCCGACGAGGTGCGCGACCTGGCCGGGCGGGACCTGACCCTGCGGCACAGCTGGCGCATGGACGAGGGCCAGGGCGACACCGCGGCCGACGCCGTCGGCGGGTCCACGGCGGTGGCGCCCGCCGCGGCGCAGGTCGGCTGGACGGACGGCGTGCTCGGCAACGCGGTCGAGCTGGACGGCGTCGACGACCACCTGACGGCCAAGGACCTCGACCTGCGGACGGACGGGTCGTTCACGGTCTCCGCCGTCGTCCAGATCGACCGTTCCGCGGACTGCAGCTGGAAGGAAGGGGAGGAGCCGGCCGGGCCGGGCGAGTGCATCCACACGGCGCTGAGCCTGGACGGCGTGGCGGGCAGCGACAGCCGGATGCGGCTGGGCTACCAGGGCGGCGTGGACGCTGTGAACGAGAACGGCGACTGGGTCTTCGAGATGTCCAACCAGAACCGGACGAAGGCCGCGACGGTCAAGGTGTTCTCGTGCGAGCCGGGGACTCCCGAGGCGCCGTGCGACTTCGACCGCCCGGTGCACCTCACGGGCATCTTCCATGCCCCGACGGGGCAGATCTGGCTCTTCGTCGACGCGATGCGCACCAGCGGGGGATACGGGGTCGAGGCCTGGCAGACTCCCGGTGATCTCCAGATCGGCCGTGGCCGCGACGACTCGGGCAACCCGGCCGAGTACTTCCCGGGGGTGGTTGACGACGTGCGGGCCTACGCAGGGGCCTTCAACGACGGACGCGTCAAGGAGCTGTACCAGTTCTACGCCTCGGGCGGGCTCCTGGACCCGGTTCCCCCGGAGCCGCCCGCGCCCACCCACCAGTGGAAGCTCGACGAGACGGACGGCACGGCCGTGGCGGTCGACAGCGTCGGGCGACTGGACGCGACCATGCACAACGCGGTCGCGGCCGACGTGATCGGCGGGCGGCAGGGCAAGTCGCGGACCTTCGACGGCGTGGACAGCTACGCGGTCACGGAGGGGCCGGCCGTCGACACCGGCGGAGGGTTCACGCTGTCCGCCTGGGTCTACCCACGATCGCCCGCAGACAGCACCGGCTGGGAGGTCGTCGTCGAGAGCGGGTCCAGCTTCGTGATCACGAGGACGGGCAACCGGTGGGGCGGCGTCGCCGCGTGGACGGACGCGGACGGCCAGACGGTCACCAAGGGCGTCTACTCCGACGAGAACGTGCGGGTCGGCCACTGGTCGCACCTCGCGCTCGCGTACGTGCCGAACCTCGACCAGATGCGGCTCTACGTGAACGGACGCATGTCCGAGCTCGTGTCCGGCGTCCCGGCCGTGGCGGCGGCCGACGTCCTGCGGATCGGTGCGCACCACGACCTCGGCCTGCCGTTCAACGGGCACATCGACGACGTGCGCGTGTTCGGCAGCGGCCTGTCCGACGGCCAGGTGGCCGCCGTCTACAACGACGTCTGGGACCCGTCGTACGGGAGGTGGACGTTCGACGCCGACACGGTCGCCGACAGCTCGTGGCGCACCAACCCGACCACGTCCGGTGGCACGGTCGGGTTCGTCGACGGCAGGTTCGGCCGCGCGCTGTCGCTGGCCGCCGCCACCCCCGGCTTCGCGCAGACCACGTACTCCGGCGCCCCGACCTTCGGCAGCGTCACGGTGGCCGCGCGGGTGCGGGTGACCGACGGAGCGGGCACCCAGACGGTGGTGTCGCAGGACGGGACCCGGATGAGCGACTTCTCGTTGCAGTACGACGGCGACATCGGGCGCTGGTCGTTCGGCGGCTGGACCACGGACGCCGACGACGCCACGTTCGCCCGGGCCTACTCGGGGCCGCCGGCGGCGATCGGCAAGTGGGCGCACCTGGTGGGCGTCTACGACCACCCGGCCAGGCAGCTCCGGCTCTACCTGGACGGCGCGCTCGTGGGCGTGCAGGACGGCGTGACCCTGTCCGCGGCGCAACGCCGCCTGGCGATCGGCCGCGGGCAGGTCCGCGCGGCGAACGCGGAGTACTTCACCGGAGACATCGACCAGATCGACACCTGGATGGGCGTCCTGTCGGCGCGGGAGATCGCAGATCTCGCGGCGCAGACCGGGCCTGCGGCACGGACCGAGGGAGACGACTGATGAGCTGGCGAACGAGCCCTGACCGGCGGACCCTCCGCCGCTGGACGGCGACCGCCCCGGCGACCGCGCTGGTCGCCACCCTGCTGGTGGTGGCGCAGGTGCCGCAGGAGGCGTTCGCGGACACGCCGGGTGCCGTCGGCGACATGGCCTCGGTGCCCGTCGTGCCGGACGGCGCCATGGACGCCCCGGCGACCGACGACTCGACGAACGACGCGCTCAGCGGCCCGCAGGACCCGGGCAGCGAGGTGTCCGACGGGGGCGGCCGGCCGACGGCGACCCCCCTGTCGCCGTCGGCCACGTGGGACGTGTCCGAGCAGACGGGCGACTTCACCTGGTCGTACCCGCTGCGCGTGCCGCCGGTCCCCGGCGGCCTCAGCCCGAACCTGGCGCTGGGCTACGCGTCGTCGACCGTGGACGGCCGCACGAGCGCGACGAACAACCAGCCCTCCTGGGTGGGGGACGGCTGGGGCCTGGGGGAGAGCTTCGTCGAGCGCACGTACGGCGGGTGCATGGAGGACAAGGAAGGCAGCCGCAAGCCCGGGACCGACTTCGACGACGTCGGCGACCTCTGCTGGCGGAGCGACAACGCCACGTCCGTGTTCGACGGCGGAGGTGGGCTGATGATCCGGGCCGGCGGCGACACCTGGCGGCTGAAGAACGACGACTACACCAGGGTGCAGCAGGTCGGCTCGCCGGACGGCGGCCAGCAGGACGGCGAGGGGTGGAAGATCACCACGACCGACGGCACCCAGTACTTCTTCGGGTCGCGGCCGGCGTCGAGCTCGGTGTGGAAGGTCCGGGTGTACGGCGACGACAGCGGAGAGCCGTGCTTCGACGAGGCGTCGTTCGAGCGGTCGCACTGCGACCAGGCGTGGCGGTGGAACCTGGACAAGGTCGTGGACCGCAACGGGAACACGATGCTCTACGACTACGCCAAGGAGACCAACAGGTACGGCGACTTCAACGACGCCGACAAGGCGATCACCTACGACCGTGGCGGCTGGCTGGAGCAGATCCAGTACGGCCTGCACTCCACGGCGGCGTCCACCCCGGCCGCGACTGTCGAGTTCGATACGGCCGACCGGTGCATCCCCGGGGAGGACTGTCGCACCAGCCAGCACCAGAACTGGCCTGACACACCCCTGGACCGGCTGTGCGAGGGCGCGACCTGTGCGGAGAACTGGTCGCCCACGTTCTGGACCGGGCAGCGCCTGGACACGGTGACCACCCAGGTCCGCAAGGGCGGCGAGCTGACGCCGGTCGACCGGTGGACGCTGCAGCAGTCGTACCCGAGCCCCGGCGACGGGAGCGCGGGGGCGGCCCTCTGGCTCCGCTCCATCGAGCACCGGGGCCTGATCGGCGGTGGCACCGGAGCCGCGCTGCCCAAGGTCACGTTCGAGGGCGCGCAGATGGCCAACCGCGTGGTGACCGACAACCAGACGCCGATCAACCGGTACCGGATCACGAGCGTCGTCTCCGAGGCCGGGGGCGTGATCAGCGTCAGCTACGCCCCCGCGAACTGCCTGGACGGCGCCGGCCGCCTGCCCACCCCGCACACCAACGACCGCCGGTGCTACCCGGCGACCTGGGCCGACGAGACGCACGAGGAGCAGACCGCCTGGTTCAACAAGTACGTGGTCTCCGGCCTGGTGATCGGCGACCTGATCAGCTCCAGCATCGAGCAGCAGGTCCAGTACCGGTACGACGGCGCCGCGTGGCACTACGACACCAGCGAGCTCACCGCGCCGGAGCAGAAGAACTGGAACGAGTTCCGCGGCTTCTCCCACGTCACCACGATCAAGGGTGACCCGGAGGACGAGGCGGGCCCGCAGACCCGCACCGACACGCACTACTACCGCGGCATGGACCAGGACCGGCTGAACCCGGACGGCGGCCGGCGCTCGGTGGTGCTCGACGACTCCGAGGGCGACCCCCACACGGACCACGACTGGCTGCAGGGGTTCGAGCGCGAGTCGGTGACCCGCAACGGCATCCGCGACGACTCGCCGGTCGTCACCAAGTCCCTCACGGACCCGGTCTGGCGCGGGCCCACCGCCGCGCGCGGCGACCTGAAGGCCTACTTCGTCGGCACGGGCACGGAGCGCACGTTCACGCCGACGGACTCCGGCGACGAGGTAGAGACCCGCAGGGCCACGACCTACGACGAGCACGGGCAGCCGGAGACGCTCGACGACCGGGGAGACGTGTCGACGACGAGCGACGACCTGTGCACCACCACGGACTACGCGGCCGACACGAGCGCCTGGCTCCTGTCGTTCGCCGTGCGGGTCCGGACGGTCGCGGTGGCGTGCGGCACGACGCCGTCGTACCCCGGGCACGCCGTCTCGGACCTGCGGACCCGGTACGACGGGCAGGGCGTGGGCGCGGCGCCGACGAGGGGGAACGTGACCCTGGTCGAGAAGGCGGTGCGCTACCAGGGCGCCGACCCGGTCTACGAGGCCCAGTCGACGGCCCAGTACGACGTCCACGGGCGCGTGACCCGGACGGCGGACGCCCTGGACCGGGCGACCAGCACCGTCTACACGCCCGCGACCGGTGGGCCGACCACGGCGACCGTGGTGACCAACCCGGCGCAGCACGTCACGAGGACCGACCTGGAGGTCAGCGACGGGCAGGCGGTCAAGGTGACCGACCCGAACGGCCTGGTGACCGAGAACGCCTACGACCCGCTGGGGCGCCTGGTCAAGGTGTGGGGCACGGACCGCCCCCGGACCCGGTACCCGGACACGCCGTCGGCCACCTTCGGCTACGCGATCAGCCGCGACGCCCCGAACGTGGTGACCGCACGCCAGCTCGGCCCCAACTCGAACGACGCGCGGCCGCAGTACATCGAGGCGCGCACCATCTACGACGGCAGCTACCGGGTGCGGCAGGAGCAGGCCGCGGCGGCGGGCGGCGGCCGCCTGCTGACCGACCACAGGTACGACACCCAGGGCCGTCAGTACATCGTGACCAACCCGTTCTTCAACGACGCGCCGGTCGACTCACGCCTGTGGCGGGCCGCGGACTCGGAGGCGCTGGGGCAGGACGTCACGAAGTACGACGCGGCGAGCCGGCCCGTCCAGGCCGAGTTCCAGGCCAACACCGAGACCGCGTGGGAGACCCTGACCCGGTACGGCGGCGACCGGACGTACGTCACGCCGCCCGAGGGCGGGACGCCCACCATGACCGTGACGGACGCGCGTGGCCGGGTCACCGAGCTGCACCAGTTCGAGGGCGGGACGCCCACCGGCGACGCCGACGTGACCCGGTACGAGTACACCCCGGCCGGCAAGCTGGAGACGGTCACCGACCCCGCCGGGAGCGAGTGGGAGTACGCGTACGACCTGAGCGGGCAGAAGGTCCGCAGCGACGACCCGTCCGCGGGCGTGACCGAGTCGGAGTTCGACGCGGCCGGTCAGCTCGTGCGGACCACCGACTCCCGGGGCCAGGTGCTCGACTACGAGTACGACGCGCTGGGCCGCAAGACGCACGTCCGCGACGGCAGCGACTCCGACGCCGAGCTGGCGAGGTGGACCTACGACGCCAGCCGTTTGGTGCGGCCCGACGGGACGGCGACGGTGGCCAAGGGCAGGCCGACGTCGGCGCTCCGGATCGACGCCGACGGCGACACGATCACCTCGAAGGTCAGCTCCTACACCGCGACGTACCGGACCAAGCAGACCCTGCTGACGATCCCGCAGTCCGAGGGCCTCCTCGGCAACGGCGCCGGCGGTCCGCGGACGTACGCCACCGAGTACACGTACAACCCCGACGGCAGCCTGAGGACCGAGCTGCTGCCGACCATCGGTGAACTGCGGCAGGAGGAGATCTTCCACACCTACGACGACGCCGGGCGCCCCGCCATGACGTACGGCGGTCCCGCCGGCTCCGGCGGGACGACGTACTACGCGTCCTGCTCCACGTACACGCGCCTGGGCGAGATGCAGCGCGTCCAGCTCGGCGGTGTGCCCGACCTGTACGACCAGCAGAACGACTGCGCCACCGAGCGCGACGAGACCGCGCGCCGGGCCTGGGTCACCACCTACTACGAGGACTACACGCGCCGTGTGGAGCGCACCGTGGTCGACGCGGAGGTGTCGCGCCCCGAGCAGGCGGACCTGGCCTACGACTACGACGACGCGGGCAACATCCTGTCCATCACCGACACCCCGGGTGAGCAGCAGGCCGACCGGCAGTGCTTCGAGTACGACCATCTGCGGCGGCTCACGGAGGCGTGGACGCCGGGCGGTTCGTGCGACGACGAGCGCGGCGTGGACGAGCTCTCGGGTCCGGCGTCGTACTGGCAGTCGTTCACGTACGACAGGTCCGGCAACCGGCTCACCAAGGTGGACCACGCCGTGAAGGGCGACACCACGGAGCGGTACGAGTACCCGGAGGCCGGGGCAGCCCAGGCCAACGTGGTGGAGTCGGCCGAGACCGTGTCGGCCGACGGGACGCAGGTCGCGCTCGACGAGTACGCCTACGACGACGCCGGCAACACGGTCCAGCGCGGTGACCAGCAGCTCGAGTGGGACCAGTTCGGCAAGGTCGCATCCGTAACCGAGGGCGGGGAGGTCACCTCGTTCGTCTACGGGGCCGACGGCGACCGGCTGATCCGGCACGAGTCCGACGCCTCCACGCTGTACCTGCCGGGCCAGGAGCTGCGGGCGGACAAGGCGACCGGGGAGCTCACGGCGACGCGCTACTACTCGCACGCCGGCCAGCCGGTCGCGGTGCGCAGCTCCGGCGCGCTGACCTGGACCGCGAGCGACCATCACGGGACGGCGCAGGTGGCGATCGGCTCGGTGAACATGCAGACGTCGGTGCGCCGCATGGACCCCTTCGGGCTGCCGCGCGGGGAGCAGCCGGACGAGTGGCCGAGCGAGAAGGGGTTCGTGGGCGGTGTGGTCGACGCGTCCGTCGGGCTGGTCCACCTCGGGGCCCGGGAGTACGACGCGGGGCTGGGGCGGTTCATCTCGGTGGATCCGTTGATCGACAACAAGGACACCCAGCAGATGAACGGGTACGCCTACTCGAACAACAACCCGACGTCTGCGTCGGACCCGGACGGGATGTTCCTCGGGTGGCTGTTCAAGACGATGCAGAATCTCGTGAAGACGGTCAACGCGGCGTTCAAGCCGAAGTGGAAGGCGCCTCGCGGCGGCCCGGGCTTTGAGAAGAAGCGACCGCTTTCCTCTGCGACGCGGAAGCACCCGGGTGGGGAGATTATCTGGGACTTGGCAACGAACGAAAAGTTCGATGTATATCAGCGATCAGAGCTTTTGGACGTCAGTAGTGACCATGAGGAAGTGGACTTTCTCGAATGCTCTGGTCCGTCCGCTGGTATGACGAACAACCCAGGGTGCGCATATGGCGTCGGTGAGGCAGGCTCTCGCGAGACAGAGGTTTCGGTCAGCGGCGAAGGTTCGGCGGGTGTGGACTGGGGGGGCCTCAACTTCGGTTTTAAAGCCGGATACTCATCAACGGTTCGTAAGGTGGAGTCGTGGACAAAGGACTGGGGGCCCGGCAAGCCAGTGGAAGTACGTGCAGGCAGTAAGGGCAAGGTGGTTCTGGGTGTCGAGTATCGTGTCGAGAGATGGCGCGATACCGAGTACGCGGTCATAAACAACGAAATTGTTGAGACCAGAAACAGGACGTACGAGGTCCGTATTCCAGTTGGAAGAACCATCGACTACCAAGACGCTTACTGACGACCGCAGTCGGTCCTGGCGTGGTTGCGCTCGTAAGCCCGGAACGCAAGAAGCCGGGACTGGGAAAGTGATCCAGTCCGGGTGAAGGTTCGGGCCTGCGCGAATGACCGTGAGGTCCGGCCGGTCACCTGGGCATACTGCCCCCGAGCCTCCTGGGCGGGAGGCCAGAGGGGGTGGTCCGGTTGGACCTCGGCGTGCTGGGTGAGCTGGTCGTCGTCACCGACGACGGCCGGCTCACCATCGGCTCGCCCAAGTCGCGCACCGCCCTCGCCCTGCTCGTGCTCCGACGCGGCGCCGTCGTCCCGGGAGCCGAGATCGCGCGAGCGCTCTGGGGCGAGGCGTCGCCGTCGAACAGCCGGAAGTCGACGCACGTGGTGATCAACCGGCTCCGTAACGCGCTCGGGCGGCAGGGCGACGTCGTCCGGACCCGCCCGGACGGCTACCTGCTCGACGTACCTGCCGGGAGCACCGACGTCGGCCGGTTCGCGAGGTGGCTGGACCAGGCGGCGGCCGCCCGACAGAACGGAAGCGGTGACGAGCTCGCCGCGCTCGGCCGGGCCCTCGACCAGTGGCGGGGCGAGGCCCTGTGTGACGTGCCGAGCGACCTCCTGGACGCCGAGCGCTCGCGGCTGACGGAACTGCGCCTGACCGCCATCGAGCGGCAGCACGACCTGCTGATCACCGCCGGCCGCCCCGCGGACATCGCGACGCTCCAGGACCTGTGCGAGCGCCATCCCCTCCGGGAAGGCATGTGGTTCCAGCTCGTCCGCGGTCTGAGCGAGTCCGGCCGGCGGCCGGAGGCATTGAGCGCCTTCGACCGCCTGCGGACCCACCTCGCCGACGAGCTGGGGGTGGAGCCCGGCGCGCGGCTGCGGGAGCTGCATGCCGGAGTCCTCGCCGGTGAGGAGCTGATGAGCGGCGGGCTGAGCCTCGGCGTCGTCGTGCCCCGGGCCGCACCCGTGGTGCCTCGTCAGGTCCCGTACGTGGCCGGTTTCGTGGGCCGGGTCCCGGAGCTGGCACGGCTCGACGCGCTGGCACCGACGAGCACGAGCGACCACGAACCGGAGACCGCGGTCGCCGTCATCTCGGGGCAGCCCGGTGTCGGGAAGACCGCTCTCGCCGCGCAGTGGGCGAGCCGTGCGGGGGACAGGTTCGCGGACGGGCAGATCTGGCTGGACCTGCGAGGCAGCCGGCCCGGCGCCGCGATGCCGGCCGAGGAGGCGTTGCAGCACCTCCTGGTGTCGCTGGGGGAGCAGCCGTCGCGGACCCCGGACAGCACCGAGGAACGAAGGGCTCGATTCCGTGCGCTCGCCGACGGACGCCGGTTGCTGGTCGTGCTGGACGACGCCGCGAGCAGCGAGCAGGTGCGTCCCCTGCTGCCGGACGCTCCGGGGTCGACGGTCGTGGTCACGAGCCGCTATCGGCTCGACGGTCTCGTCGTGCACGAGGCAGCAGCGAGCGTGGAGGTCGACGTCCTGACGGCGTCCGACGCGCGGCAGCTCCTGGCTCGCCGGATCCGTGCGAGGCGTGCGGGCGACGAGACTGGGCCGCTGGACCAGATCGCCGGCCACTGCGGACGGCTCCCGCTGGCGCTGACGCTCGTCGCCGCGCGGGCGACGCGGCGTCGCGAGGCCGACCTACGTTCCGTGGCTGCCGAGCTGGGGTCCGGCCGGCGGAGGCTGGACCACTTCGCGGTGGGCGACGACACGGCCAGCCTGCGGACCGTCTACTCCTGGTCGTACAGCTCCCTGTCCGCGCCGGCGGGCAGGCTCTTCCGACTGCTGGGCCTGCACCCGACGAGGAGCCTGACGATCGAGGCGGCCGCGAGCCTCGCCGGGCTGCCCGTCGAGCAGGTGACCCGGCGGGTGGCCGAGCTGGAGGCGGCGCACCTCGTGTCGGTTCTGGACGGCGACCGGATCGTGCTGCACGACCTGTTGCACGCCTACGCCGGGGAGCTGAACGCGGGTCTGGACAACCGGCAGGCGCTCAGCCGCCTCCTCGACCACTACGCCCGCGCGGCACGCATCGCGGTGGAGCGGCTCGGCGTGCAGCCCTCCGCCCTGGTCGGAACACCCGTGCGTCCGGTCCGGGGGGTCAGCGTGCCGTCGCTCGGCTCCGGGCCCGAGGCTCGGCAGTGGTTCGCCGCGGAGCACGTGAACCTCGTCGCCGTCGTCCGGCGGGCGGCAGACCTGCGGTACGACGCCGAGTGCGTCCGCCTCGGTGTGCTGGCCACCGAGCTGCAGGAGTGGAACGGCCAGTGGGGAGAGGTGTTGCGCACGCAGGGCGCCGTCCTGACGTCGGCGGTCCGGGCCGGACAGCGTGATGTCGCGGCCCAGGCCGAGTTCCATCTCGGCAAGGCGGCACAGCGTCGGGGCGAGTACGTGCGGGCCCGCCACCACTTCGCGCGTGCCGATGATCTGATCCGCGCGCTCGGCCACACCGCAGGTCTGGCTGACGTACACCTGGGCCTGGGCGCCGTCGCCGAGGCCCAGGGGATGTGGGGCGAGGCGCTCGACCACGATCGCCAGGCGCTGGAACACGCCGTGACCTCGGGGGATCGCCGGGGTGAGGCGCGTGCCCGCAACGCCATCGGCTGGGACCTCGCGCACCTCGGGGACCTGGAGCAGGCAGTGGGCTGGTGCGAGGCAGCGCTCCGGCTGGCCGAGGAGATCGACGACCAGCGGGCGGTGGCCGCCGCCTGGAACAGCCTCGGCTACTGCGGGGCGCGCGCGGAGGAGCCCCGTCGAGCGCTCAGGGCCTACCAGCGGGCGGCACGGACGAGGAACCGCATCGGCTACCCCAACCGCGCCGCCGACGAGTACGCCGCCATGGGCGACCTGCACGCCGAGGTGCGTGACGTGGATGCGGCTCGGCGCGCCTGGCGCACCGCCCTGGAGATCCTCGATCGGTCCGCTCCGATCGCGGCCGGTGCGGAACGGGACCGGCTCGCCCGCGACCACGGCGTGACGGACCTGTGAGCCGCACGGCGGGCTGACGTCGTCGGAGGCGATGCGCTTCGAGACCTAAGTAGGCCCGCTCAGACAGCCAGCGACCGGACCGTGTCGATCGTGTCCGCCTCCGCCGCCGTCTTGTCGTCGCGGTAGCGCAGCACCCGGGCGAACCGCAGCGCGAGCCCGCCCGGGTAGCGGGTCGAGCGCTGCAGGCCGTCGAACGCGATCTCCACGACCTGCTCGGGCCGCACCGTCACGACCCAGCCGTTGTCCTCGACCTCCAGCTCCCGGAAGCGCTCGGTCTGCCACTGGAGCATCTCGTCCGTCATGCCCTTGAACGTCTTGCCCAGCATCACGAAGCCGCCCTCCGGGTTCCGGGCACCCAGGTGGATGTTCGACAGCCAGCCCTGGCGCCTGCCCGAGCCGCGCTCGACCGCCAGCACCACGAGGTCCAGCGTCTTGCGGGGCTTCACCTTGACCCAGCCCGCGCCACGGCGTCCGGCCGCGTACGGGGTGTCCAGCGACTTGATCACCACGCCCTCCTGGCCCTCGCGGAGCGCGCCCGCGAAGAACTCCGCCGCCTCGTCGGCGTCGGAGGTGAGCAGACGCCGCACCGTGTGCGGCGCCGCGACCTCGTCCAGCACGGCCAGGCGCTCGCGGAGCGGGGCGTCGAGCAGGTCGCGGCCGTCGGCGTGCAGCACGTCGAAGAAGAACGGCGTGAGCTGGAACTGGTCCGCCAGCGCCTCCTCGGCCGACGCCGCCCGGCCGGCGCCGCGCGCGGACCCTCGCCCCTGCTCGCGCGTCGCCGACCGCGAGGCCGTCTCCTGGAACGGCCGCGGCACGCCGTCCGGTCCGACGCCGAGCGCCTCGCCGTCCAGGACGAGCCGGTCGGACGGCAGGGCACGCACCACGTCGACGATCTCCGGCACGCGCTCGGTGATGTCGTCCAGCGAACGCGTGACCACGCGCACCTCGTTGCCGAGCCGGTGCACCTGGATGCGGATGCCGTCCAGCTTCACGTCCACGCACAGCTCGGTCGGCTCATCGCCCCCGAGCTTCTCGAACGCCGTCGCGATGTCCGGCGCCGACTGAGCGAGCATCGGCCGCACCGGCCGCCCCACCTCCAGCGTGAAGCCCGCCAGGGCGGCGAGCGGCTCCTCCGCGAGCAGGGCGGCGCTCGCGACCGGTCCGGTCGCGCCGCGCAGCATGACGGCGCGGCGGACGGCGTCGGCGGGCACGCCGGCGGCCTCCGCGATCGCGTCGACCACCACCGAGTCGAGCGCGCCCTGCCGTAGCTCGCCCGCGACCAGCCCGCGCAGGAACGCCTGCTCGCGCTCGGTCGCGGCGCCGAAGAGCTCACCGGCCGCCGTCGACCGGGCCTGGGCCGAGCCGGATCCCTCCAGCGCCGCCATCGCGGCGAACGCCGCGTCGACGTCGCGCACCGTGAGCGTGGCTTCCGACGCCGACGGCGGCAGGTCGCGCAGCGCGGCGTAGCCCAGGCCGGTGCGGCGCTGCCGCAGCGCGCCCGCGAGGTAGGCGACGACGATCTCCAGGTCGTCGGCCACGTCGGCGGCGGCCCCGCCGTCCGCCGTCCGGCGCAGCAGATCGGCGATGGCCGCCCGCTTGGCCAGGCGCGAGCGCGTGGCGGCGACGGCGTCGGACGTGGCGGCGACCTCGGCGAGCAGCATGCTCCATCCTGACCCGCGCCCGCCCGGCCGCGTCCCCGACGAGCGCCTCAGGCCCACCAGGTGAGGTGCGCCTCGGCCTCCTTCGCCGGCTCGATGAGCTCCCAGGCCTCCGCGATGCGGCCCTGCTCGAAGCGCATGATGTCGACCACCGTGATCTCCGGCCCGGCGGGCAGCCGCCGCCGCGAGTGCAGCATCACGTGGTCGCCGTCGGACAGCACGTGCAGGATCTCGACCTGCATGTCCGCGATGTGCTCCCGCGACCTGCGGACGGCGGCCAGCCACTCTGCCCTGTCCGACGACGTCGAGTCGGGCCGGTGGTGCACGAAGTCCTCGGTCAGCACCCGGGCGACGGCGTCGACGTCGCCCGTCTCGGTGAGTGCCGCGAAGGCCGCGGCGACGATGCTCGTGTTGTCGGTCGTGCTGCTCTGCGTTGTCATGCCCGCAGTCTTCGGCGGGGCGGCGCGCGCTGTCGATGAACTGGGAGTTCATGGCGCTCCGCCGCACGGTGCACGACACTCGACGCCATGGGAACTGTGGGCGAGCTGCTGCGGCAGTGGCGGCAGCGGCGCCGGCTGAGCCAGCTCGACCTCGCGATCGCCGCCGACGTCTCGGCGCGGCACGTGAGTCTCGTGGAGACCGGGAAGTCCCGGCCGAGCGCCGAGATGGTGCTCCGGCTCGCCGAGCAGCTCGACGTGCCGCTGCGCGACCGCAACCGGCTGCTGCTCGCCGCGGGGTTCGCGCCGCGGTACGAGGAGCGCCCGCTCGGCGGCGACGCCCTGGCCACGGCGCGGGACGCGGTCGGCAGGGTGCTGCGCGCGCACGAGCCGTACCCGGCGCTGGTCTTCGACCGCCGCTGGAACATCCTGATGACCAACCAGGCCGTGGACCGGTTCTTCGCCGGCGTCGCGCCCGACCTGCTGCGGCCCCCGGTCAACCTCGTGCGGCTGGGCCTGGACCCGCGCGGGCTCGCCCCGCTGGTCGTGAACCTGGCCGACGTGCGCTCCGTGTTCCGCTCCCGGGTGCGACGCCAGCTCGCCACCGTGCCCGACGCCGGGCTGACCGCCCTCTACGAGGAGCTCCTGGCGCCCGGAGCGCCCGGCACGCCCTCGCCCGGACCCGAGACGTCGATCGAGGCCGAGTCGGACGTGGTGATCCCGATGATCATCCGCTTCGACGGTCGGGAGCTGCGGCTCTTCTCCACGATCACGACGTTCGGCACCCCGATGGACATCACGCTCGACGAGGTGGCGATCGAGTCGTACTACCCGGCCGACGACGAGACCGCCGCCTACTTCACGGGCACCGTCACCGAAGCGACCGGGCCCGGCCGGGCATAGCCCGTCAACCGTGCGGCCAGGCCTCCACGGCCGCCTCCACGGCCGCGCGGGTCGCCCCGGCGACACCCGGCACCAGCTCGTACGGCTCCTCGGCCGCCTTGGGCGCGCGCCGCCAGGTGCCGACCAGCCGTCCGTCCAGCAGGACGGCGGGCCGGAAGATGCCGTTGCTGAACGGGACGACGGTGCGCATCGCCTCGGCGTCCGCGACCAGGTCGCGGTCCTGGTAGCCCAGCACCATCTCGTCGAACCCCGGCACGAGCACGACGCCGCCGGGCTCCGTGAGCCCGTCCGGGTTGACCCCGCGCCCGACGAGCATCGCCCGCCCGTCGACCATGACGTCGGTCAGGGCGTCCGGCTCCGCCGCGCGCAGCGCGGTCACGGCGGCGCGCACGGGCGTTTTGGGCAGGCCGAGCCACCAGGCCAGGTCGTCGACGGTGGCCGGCCCGCGGCTCGTGAAGTAGGACCGGGCGATGCGGGCGAGGGCCGCCGCGGGCTCCTCGGCCAGGACGCCGCCCGCCGGGGCCGGCGTCGCGACCATGCGCTGCTGCGCGCCCGCGAACGGCCCCCAGTGCAGCACCCCACGCAGCGCCAGGGTGACGATCAGGTGGTACCCGCGCTGCCCCTCGATGGGTATGCCGGCCTGCTGCCACCGGTCGATCATCTCGGCGCGCGTCAGCCCGCCGTCCGACGCCGCGAGGGCCGCCCGGGTGACGGCCTCCGCCCGGTCCACGATCGCGTCGTCCAGGCCTTCCACCTCGCGGACCCGCCGGCCCAGGTGCGTCACGCGCTCGCCCGTGAGCGAGACGAGCGCGGCCAGGTCGGCGGGCGTGGTCGCG
Organism: Promicromonospora sp. NPDC057488; assembly: GCF_042802395.1. NCBI lineage: Bacteria > Bacillati > Actinomycetota > Actinomycetes > Micrococcales > Promicromonosporaceae > Promicromonospora > Promicromonospora sp. NPDC057488. The sequence continues at coordinate 20,705 of NZ_JBHVEG010000016.1, read as the reverse complement.
AAGAGGGTGCCGCGCTGCGTCCACCCGCGCACCAGGGTGCCGTCGTCGAACGCGGCGCGGACGTCGTCCACCGTGGTCCCGGGCCGGGACCGGACCGCGACGGCACGCAGCACGGCGGGCAGGTCCTGCCCCTGCAGGGCGACCATCCGGCGCACGACGTCGGCCGGCGACGCCGTGCTCGGCCCGCCGGGCAGCACCAGGCCCTGCGTGCGCAGGCGCAGCCGGCGCGCGGCGTCGGGGGAGAGGTCGGTCGGTCCGGAGGGCATGCGGGAAGGTTACGTCGAGCCTGTGACACCCACCGGTCCCGCACCGTCCTGGCAGGTCAGCCGGTCCGGAGCCCCGCACCAGTGACACGGTGTCATGCCCGCGCCCGACGGATGTCACGGGGCGGAGGTGACGTGGTTGCACTGGCACGCACGGCCCCTGACCGGTGGGATCGAGGCATGACCTCGACACCAGCGCGCGACGTTGACCGTCCGGAGCCGACCCCACCGGGCCGGGTGATGCGTGTGTCCGTGCTGACGATCGCCGTGGCCTTCCTGGCGGCCGCCGTGGCACCGTCGACGGCGTCGTCCGCGCCGGCATCCTTCCCGGGCCAGGCGGCGGCCACGGCCCCCGCCGCGGCGATCACCTGGGGCGACTGCCCCGAGGCGGTGGCCGCACCCGGGCTGGAGTGCGGCACCATCGACGTCCCGCTGGACTACGCCGAGCCGGACGGGCGCACCATCGAGGTGGCCGTCTCGCGCCTGGCGAGCACGAACCCGGAGGAGCGGCGCGGGGTGCTGCTCACCAACACCGGCGGCCCGGGCGGGGAGGGACTGGCCTACCCGGCCGGCCTGCGCGACGTGCTGAAGCTGCCGCAGGACCTGCTGGACCAGTACGACGTGATCGGCATGGACCCGCGCGGCGTCGGTCACAGCACCCCGGTGACCTGCGACCTCGGTCCGCTGGAGCACCCGACCAACATCCCCGTGCACGCGCGGGGCGCCGCCGACGTGCGCGCCGAGGCCGAGCGCGTGGCCGACGTCGCGGAGAAGTGCGGGGCGTCGTCGACGGCGTGGCTGCTGCCGCACGTCACCACCGCCAACACGGCCCGCGACATGGACCAGGTCCGCGCGGCGCTGGGCGAGGAGAAGGTTTCCTACTTCGGCATCTCCTACGGCACCTACCTGGGCGCGGTCTACACCTCGATGTACCCGGAGCGGAGCGACCGGTTCCTGCTCGACAGCGCCACCGGGCCCGGCGGCTGGGACTCCTCGTTCACCCGCCTGTTCGGCGAGGGCGTCGAGGACCGGTTCCCGGACTTCGCGCGGTTCGCCGCGGACCACCCCGAGTACGGCCTGGGCGACACGCCCCGCCAGGTGCGGGCCACGTACTTCGAGCTCGCCGCCCGCCTGGACCGTGAGCCCGGCCCCGGCGGCTGGACCGGCGCGGCGTTCCGGTTCGCCACGTTCGCCGCCCTCTACTACGACACCGGCCTGCCGGGGCTCGCCGAGACCTGGCGCGCGCTCGACCGGGGCGAGCCCGTCCCGGCGCCCGAGGCGCTCGCGGGTCCGACGGCGGACGCCGAGATCCCGGCCGACAACTACATCGCCAGCCAGCTCCACGTGATCTGCAACGACTCCGACTGGCCGGAGCAGGTGTGGCGCTACCAGGTGAACGTCGCGCTCGACCGGGTCCACCACCCGATGTTCGGGGCGGCCGCGGCGAACATCACCCCCTGCGCCTTCTGGCCGGCCGAGCCGGCCGAGCCGCGGGTGCGGATCACCGACGACGGGCCGGCCAACGTGCTGATCCTGCAGAACCTCCGCGACCCCGCCACGCCGCTGTCCGGCGCCCGGGACCTGCGCGCGGCGTTCGGCGACCGGGCGCGAATGGTGACCGCCGACCAGGGCGGGCACCTCTCCTACCTGCGGCTGGGCAACGACTGCGCCGACGACCTCGCGACGGCGTTCCTGCGGACCGGTGACCTGCCGGAACGTGACGTGGCCTGCGGTCCGCCGGGGGCCTGAGCAGGTCCCGTCAGGCCCGCCGTCCCGCGGATCGAGTCCCGCATTTGTCATGGTCAAGACCGGCTAGACCTAGGCTAAACTCGGCTCGCTTGCCTCCGTAGCTCAGCTGGATAGAGCGGGTCACTTCTAATGACTAGGTCGCGGGTTCGAATCCTGCCGGGGGCACTGGTCTGCTGTCGTCGAGCGTTGTCGGCTCGCCCCGACGGCTCGCACGAAACGTCGGTTTCCGTATACCTACCAGGTCCTACGGCTTGGCAGAACGATCTTGACCTATCAGGATGAAGCCGTGACTTCAGGAACACGCTCCGCAGTGCTCGGCCGTCGGGGTGGTGTGGACCCGAACGTTGCGGAACAGCTCGGGTTCACCGTGCACGACGTCGTGCAGGACCTGCGCCGCGACGTCGCCTCCGCGACCCTGCCCCTGCCGGTCGACGGTGCCGAGGAGGCCGAGGCGTCCCGCGAACGCCTCCTGGCCCAGCTCGACGAGCACCTGCTCCCGCGCCTCGCCGAGCTGTCGAGTCCCGCCGTCGTGGTGCTCGCCGGCTCCACGGGCGCCGGCAAGTCCACGCTCTTCAACAGCCTCCTGCAGGAGGAGGTGTCCGAGGCCGGGGTGCTGCGCCCCACCACCCGCGAACCCGTGGTGGGCGTGCACCCGCGCGACGTCGACACGCTCACGGCGGGCCCCGTCACGGAGCTGGCCCGCCTGGTCAAGCACGAGGGCGTCCCGCGCGGCACCGCGCTGATGGACGCCCCGGACCTCGACTCCTTCCTCAAGGAGAACCGCTCCACGGCGCACCAGCTCCTGGAGGCGGCCGACCTCTGGCTCTTCGTCACCACGGCCGCCCGCTACGGCGACGCCCTGCCCTGGCAGGCGCTGGACCGCGCCAAGGAGCGCGGCGCGAGCGTCGCGATGGTGCTCAACCGGGTGCCCAAGGAGAACCTGACGACGATCCGCGCCGACCTCAACTCCCGCCTGCGGGAGCGCGGCATGAAGGACGTCCCGCTGTTCATCGTGCCCGACGTCGGCCCGCACGAGGGCCTGCTCGACGCCAAGCTGGTGGCGCCCATCCAGCGCTGGCTCAACCTGATGGCCGGGCCCGAGCGCTCGCGCACCGTGATCCTGCGCACCCTCAAGGGCGCGCTCGGTGCCCTGCCCGAGTGGGTCATGGGGCTCGTCACCGCGGTGGAGCAGCAGGGCACCGCCGCCTTCGACCTGCGCAACGCCGTCCAGTCCGTGGTCCCGGACGAGCAGCTCTCCGCGCGCACCGCCGTCCTGTCCGGCACCGCGGGCGAGGGCACCGTGGCCGCACGGTTCGCGGAGATCGCCAGCACCGACCACATCTCCCGCGTCACGGTCCGCGACGGCATCGCCCGCACCACCAAACGCGCAGGCAAGGCCCGCGAGACCGCGCTGCTCCGGCTGCGCGAGGAGGTCGAGGCCACCGCCACCCGGGCCTTCGTCGCCGCCGGCGTCCGCACCGAGGAGAGCCTGCGCGGCGCCCTCGCCGGGCCCGGCGCCCCGGCCGCCGGCGAGACGATCCTGCCGTCCGGCAGCGGCCGCGCCAAGGACCGCCTGGCCTGGGGACAGCAGGCGGCCGCCGACTGGTCCCGGCGGGCCGACGACGTCGTCGGGCGCATGGCCGACTCCGACCCCGACAGCGCGGGCTCCGAGGCCGCCGCCCGGGCCGCCGGCGCCCGCAAGGCCTTCGGCGACCTCGGGCTGGCCACGCTCCTGCAGGCGGTCGCGCTCGGCAACGAGGACTCCACGACGCTCGTCGACCGCGTCCTCGGCGAGACCGCGGGCGACGCGATCGAGGAGCTGCAGGGCGAACTTGCCGACCAGGTCGCGCTAGCGGTTGCGGAAGAGGCCCGTTCTGTCCAGAGTGCCCTTGACGTCCCCGCGCTAGCCGACGACGCGGCCGCTCCGCTCCGCGTGCGGCTGGCCGAGCTCAGGAGGCTGACATGACGAGCCAAGACGCGACCCTCGGCGCTCGCACCGAGGACCTGGGCCGCGCCCTCCAGATCGCCGGATCCCGCCTCGACGACACCGTGTTCGGCAAGGTCGCCAGCTCGGTCGCCGGCGTGCGCGAACGGCTCGCCCTCGGCGTCGACCACACCGTCGTGGCGCTCGCGGGCGGCACCGGTTCGGGCAAGTCGAGCACCTTCAACAAGATCTCCCGCCTGACCTTCGCCGACGTCGGCGTCAAGCGCCCCACCACCGCCAAGGTCACCGCGTGCTCGTGGAGCGACGACGCCGCGACCCTGCTCGACTGGCTCGGCGTGGAGCGCGAGCGCCGCATCACCCGGGCGGGCGAGCTGGACTCCGCCGACGAGGCGGCGCTGAGCGGGCTCGTGCTGCTCGACCTGCCCGACCACGACTCGGTGGCCCCCGGGCACCGCGAGGTCGTGGACAAGGTGCTGCCGCTCGTGGACCTCCTGGTCTGGGTGGTGGACCCGCAGAAGTACGCGGACGACGCCCTGCACACCGGTTACCTGCGCGACTCGTCGGGCATGCGGGCCTCGACCGTGGTGGTGCTCAACCAGATCGACACGGTGCCCGTGGGGCAGCGCGACAACCTGGTCAACGACGTGAAGCGCCTCCTGCGGGACGACGGCCTGGACGATGTGCCGGTCATCGCGGCGTCGAGCAAGACGGACATCGGAATCGAGGACCTGCGCGGGCTGCTGGAGCAGACCGTGGCCCGCCGGTCGGTCTCGGCCGGCCGCGCCGCGGGCGAGCTGGACGCCGCCGCGACGCTGCTGCTGAGCCAGACGCCGGCCGAGGTGCCGTGGCACATCGACACGGTGCTGGAGCGCGAGGTCGACGCCCTGGCCCGCGCCGCCGGGCTGGAGTCCGTCGCCGCCCAGGTCGGCGCGGCGGTCCGCAACGGCTACGGCTCGCCCGAGTTCCGCAACCCGGACCCCGACTCGATCGCGCTGTCCAGGTCGCGCTGGCTCACGGGCTCGGGGGAGTCGCTCAAGCCCGGCTGGCAGCGGTCGCTCGCCGAGAGCGTGGCCAGCGCCCGGGACGTCGCGAGCGCGGTGTCGGCGGCGCTGCAGGGCATCACCCTGGACACCCGCGGCCCGACGACGCAGCCGCTCACCCGGCGGCTCGCCCTCGGCGCCGTGCTGCTGGCGGTGCTGCTCGGGATCGCGACGGTGCTGGCCTCGATCGACGTGCTGCCCGTCGGCGAGACCTGGACCACCGTGCTCGGCGTGGCCGCCGTCGTCGCCGCGGTGGCGGCGCTCGTGGTGTTCCTCGTGGCGATGCAGATGCGGCGCGCCCTGGCCGCCCGCCGGGCGCAGGGCGTCATCGCCTCGGGCCGTGCCGCCCTGGAGAGGGTGCTGCAGCAGACCCTCGGCGTGCCCACCCAGAAGCTGCTCGACGAGCACCGCGCCGTGCGCGAGCTCGCACAGAGTGCGCGGGACGACGGACCCTCCGTACCGCTCCGTGTGGAAGAGAACACGACCACAGGCAGCCAGATCCGGGTTTCGTCCACAGGTGGCGCCCGGCTGACGGATCTGCGCTCCGTCCGCGCCTGATGCTGGGTACGGGTCGGCCGCGAGGGCCGGCCCGGGACACCCAGGAGGGCTCCATGAACGACGTGACGGTGACCGTCTCCGGCCGCGCCGGCAACACCCCCGCGCTGCACACCGGCAAGGACAAGGAGTACGCCATGCTCCGCGTGGCCAGCACGCGGCGCTTCGTGAACGACGACGGCGACTGGGCCGACGGCCCCACGCTCTGGTTCACGGTGAAGACCTGGCGGACGGCGGCGGTGAACCTGGCCAGGTCGGTGCGCAAGGGCGACCCGGTGGTCGTCACCGGCCGGCTCGAGTACGACCAGTGGCACACCGCTGAGGGCGAGCCGCGCTCCGACCTGGTGATCCAGGCGACCGGGGTCGGCGTCGACGCGACCAGGGGCAAGGTCGAGTACTCGCGGGTCGTGCACCACGGGGCGCCGGCGCCGGCGCCCCGGGACGCGGACGGCATGCCGGTCGACCCGTTCGGCGTCGACGCCCCGGACGCGCAGGAGCGTGAGGACGACGAGGCGGGCGCCGGGCAGCGGGAGCTGGTGACCGCGTAGGCTGGTGCCAGTCGTGCTCAGCGGTCCGCGGGTGCCAGGGTTCTCCTGCGCGGACGAACCCTGGCACCCGCTCCGCGTGAGCGCACCCCATCCGACGTACCTTCTGTGAACGGTGGAACACAGGCAGTGGCTGAATACATCTACTCCATGTACAAGGCGCGCAAGGCGCACGGCGACAAGGTCATCCTCGATGACGTCTCGCTGAACTTCCTGCCCGGCGCGAAGATCGGCGTCGTCGGCCCGAACGGTGCCGGTAAGTCCACGATCCTCAAGATCATGGCCGGGCTGGACACGCCGTCGAACGGTGAGGCACGGCTCTCGCCCGGGTACACCGTGGGCATCCTGCTCCAGGAGCCGCCGCTGAACGAGGAGAAGACGGTCCTCGGCAACGTGCAGGAGGCCGTCGGCGAGATCCTGGGCAAGAAGGCCCGGTTCGACGAGATCTCCGAGCTCATGGCGCAGCCCGACGCGGACTTCGACGCGCTGCTGGCCGAGATGGGCACGCTGCAGGAGGACATCGACGCCGCCGACGCGTGGGACCTCGACTCCCAGCTCGAGCAGGCGATGGACGCCCTGCGCTGCCCGCCGCCGGACGCCGACGTGACGCTGCTGTCCGGAGGTGAGCGCCGCCGCGTCGCGCTGTGCAAGCTGCTCCTGCAGAAGCCCGACCTGCTGCTCCTCGACGAGCCCACCAACCACCTCGACGCCGAGTCCGTGCTGTGGCTCGAGCAGCACCTCGCGGGCTACGCGGGCGCCGTCCTGGCCGTGACCCACGACCGGTACTTCCTCGACCACGTCGCGGAGTGGATCTGCGAGATCGACCGCGGGCGCCTCTACCCGTACGAGGGCAACTACTCGACCTACCTCGAGAAGAAGCAGGCGCGTCTGGAGGTCCAGGGCAAGAAGGACGCCAAGCTCTCCAAGCGCCTCAAGGAGGAGCTGGAGTGGGTGCGGTCCAACGCCAAGGGCCGCCAGACCAAGTCGAAGGCTCGCCTGGCCCGCTACGAGGAGATGGCCGCGGAGGCGGACCGCACCAGGAAGCTCGACTTCGAGGAGATCCAGATCCCCGCCGGCCCGCGCCTGGGCTCGCTGGTGCTGGACGCCACGAACCTCAAGAAGGGCTTCGACGACCGCGTGCTCATCGACGGCCTGACGTTCACGCTGCCGCGCAACGGCATCGTCGGCGTCATCGGCCCGAACGGCGTCGGCAAGACCACGCTGTTCAAGACGATCGTGGGCCTGGAGCCGCTCGACAGCGGTGAGCTGAAGGTCGGCGAGACCGTGTCGATTTCCTACGTCGACCAGTCGCGCGGCGGCATCGACCCCAAGAAGACCCTGTGGGAGGTCGTGTCCGATGGGCTCGACTTCATCAAGGTCGGCAACGTCGAGATCCCGTCGCGCGCCTACGTGGCGTCGTTCGGGTTCAAGGGCCCGGACCAGCAGAAGCCCGCCGGCGTGCTGTCCGGTGGTGAGCGCAACCGCCTCAACCTGGCGCTGACGCTCAAGCAGGGCGGCAACCTGCTGCTGCTCGACGAGCCCACCAACGACCTCGACGTCGAGACCCTCGGCTCGCTGGAGAACGCCCTGCTGGAGTTCCCCGGCTGCGCCGTCGTCGTCTCTCACGACCGGTGGTTCCTCGACCGGGTGGCCACGCACATCCTGGCCTACGAGGGCACCGAGGAGAACCCGGCGAACTGGTACTGGTTCGAGGGCAACTTCGAGTCGTACGAGGCCAACAAGGTCGAGCGCCTGGGTGCCGACGCGGCGCGCCCGCACCGGGTCACGTACCGCAAGCTGACCCGCGACTGACGGATGCTACGGAAGTCGCGCGACCAGCTCTGCGACTGACCCTCCTTCGAGGCCTAAGTTTCTCCGCTCTGGGCCGCCCCAAAGCGGAGAAACTTAGGCCTCGAAGGCGAGGGCCCAACCCGGCATAGCGGGCGAATTTCGCATCGGTTCCTTGCTGCAAGGGGACATCTTCGACAAGATGCCGCAGTGAGCCCTGCCCTACGTCCCGGATGGCGCGAGCTTCCGCCCCTGCTGCGCGACCGCATCACCGATCTGCTCGGCGCCCGCGTGATCGCCGCGCGGCACCCTGACGACTCCGGGATCCTGCCCGGCGCGCGCTTCGAGGTGCAGACCACCAAGGGCCACGTCTTCGTCAAGGCGATCGGCACGGAGCAGCCCGGGCCGCTGAACTTCCTGCGGCAGGAGATCGCGCTCTCGCCGCTGCTGCCCGCCGCGGCCCCGCACCCCGAGCTCCTCTGGTCGCTGGACGACGTCCTGCCGAACCTCGGCACCTGGGTGGCCGTCGGCTACGCGATGAAGTCCAACGTGCGGCCGATCGACCCGTCCTGGCCCGAGGAGGACGTCGCGACCATGGTCAAGGTCGTGCGCGGCATCGGGGAGGTCGAGGCTCCGGACGACCCGATGTTCCTGCCCGAGGAGCAGGTCTTCCCCACGGACTCGTGGGAGTACCTCGCCGACAAGCGGCCCGCTGGCCTGGCCAACCACTCGCCGTGGCTCGCCAACCGGCTGGAGGGGCTCGCGGAGATCGCGGCGCACGCCCCCCAGGCGATCGCCGGCACGAGCCTGCAGCACGGCACGCTGCGGGTGCAGAACGTGCTGCTGCCCGCGCGGCTCGGCGAGAAGCCGCTGGTGACGGACTGGATCCGCGGCAGCGTCGGCGCGCCGTACCTCGACCTGGTCTCCATGCTGCTGCACGTGCGCACCAGCGACGGGCCGCCGCCCGAGGCCACCCTGCGCCGGTACGGCCTGCCGCCCGGCACGGAGCGGGACGCGGTCACGTGCTGGATCGCGGTGCTCGCCGGCCACTACGTGAAGTCGTCGATGGACTTGCCGCCCACCGACATGCCGGAGCTGCGGGCGTACCAGCACCGCCTGGCGCGCGCGGCCGTGGAGTGGCTGCAGACCAGGCTCGGTTTCTGACCCGCACGATTCTCGCAACACGTACTGTGGTTTGCGGGTGAAAGCGCAGTTCGGCACACTCCGGCCATGAGCGCTGTGCGGCGACCGGCTTGGTCCGATCTACCCCCGTCTGTCCGTTCTCGTGTCAGTGAGTCGATGGGGGGCCGCGTGATCGGCTCGGCGCCCATGAGCGGAACGGACCTGGCCCCGCTCGAGGTGCTGCAGACGGCGTCGGGCCGGTCGATCGTGCGGGCGGTGGGGCCGGAGGCCCCGGTGACCCAGGACCGCATGGCCGCCGAGGCGGCCTCGCTCGCCACGCTGCCCGACGACGTGCCCAGCCTGGAGCGCGAGTGGTACGTCGACGAGGAGCTCCCCGGCGCGGGCCGCTGGGTGGTGCTCGGCTACCGGAACGAGCCCATCCGCCCGCCGCGCGATCCCTGGGACGACGCCGACCTCGCCGCCGCCGTCGAGCTCGCGATCCAGATCGGCTCGACCGAGGCGCCCCCGGGCCTGCCCGACGCGCTCGACCAGATCGACGTCGACGCCTGGGCCACGATCGCCGCGATGCGGCCGGCCGGGCTGTCGGCGTTCACGCCGTGGCTGTCCGACAAGGTCGAGCACCTGGCCGACATCGCCGGTTACGCGGGCGAGGCGATGTCGGGCAAGAGCCTGGTGCACGGCGCGCTGCGCCGGGAGTCGATCCTGATCACCGACCACGGCTGGGACGCGACCAGCGCCCACGCCGTCGACTGGTTCATGCCGTCGCACGGCGCCTCCTTCCTCGACGTCGTCCTCCTGCTGCCGTACCTGCGGGTCGACGGCGCGCCGCCGCCCGGGGTGGTGCTCGACCGGCACCCCCTGCCCGACGTCGACCCCGAGGCACTGACCTGCGCCGTGACCGTCGTCGCCGGCGCGCTGGTGCTCGAGTCGATGCGGCCGCCGGAGCCGGGCGCCCCGCACGGCCGCGCCGTCCAGCGCGAGGTGGCGCACGCGGCGCTGGACTGGCTGCGGTCCCGCCTCGGCGGCTGAGCTTTCACCTCGTTGCCACATCACGGGCGCGCCTGACCTGCGCCGCTGCGGCAGACTGAGCGCCATGACCGACAAGGGCGACGACGGCGCGGTGCCCGGCACACCGCGAGGGGACGCGAGCCCGTGGCAGACCGCCGGACGGCCCGTCGGACCTGACGGGGGAACGCCCGCCGGACCCGACGTCGGAGTGCCCGCCCCGCCCGCCCCGCCCGCCCTGCCCGACGACGAGTCCGGGCTGACCGGGGCCCTCGAGGTGCTCCGGGCCCGGCTCGGCGCGCTGCGCCTGCCGCTGGAGACCACGGGCGTGGACGCGGCGCGCACCGAGCTGCGCCGGTCCACGGACCAGCTCGACGACTACCTGCTGCCGCGGCTGCGCGCCCAGAAGGCGCCGCTGCTCGTGGTGGTCGGCGGGTCCACGGGGGCGGGCAAGTCGACCCTGGTGAACTCGGTGCTGGGTGAGAAGGTGACGCAGCCGGGCGTGCTGCGGCCCACCACGAAGGCGCCGGTGCTCGTGCACCATCCGCTGGACGCCCGCTGGTTCTCCACGGACCGGGTGCTGCCGGGCCTGGCGCGCACGACGGCGTCGGGCGGCGCCAACGGAGGCGCCGCACCGGGCGGCACCGCCCCGGCCGCGCCGGCCGAGCCCTCCCGCACCCTGCGTCTTGTGCCGAGCGACGCCCTGCCCCGGGGCCTGGCCCTGCTGGACGCGCCGGACATCGACTCGGTCGACACCGCCAACCGCGAGCTCGCCGCGCAGCTCCTCGGGGCGGCGGACCTCTGGCTGTTCGTCACGACGTCCGCCCGCTACGCCGACGCCGTCCCCTGGGACCTGCTGAACCAGGCCGCCGCCCGTAAGGCGCAGGTCGCGATGGTGCTGGACCGGGTGGACCCGGGCGCGGAGGCCACCGCCGACGACCTGCGCGACATGATGGTCGAGCACGGCCTGCCCGACAGCCCGCTGTTCGTCATCGCCGAGGGCGAGCTGGCTGACGGGATGCTGCCCGAGGACGGCGTCGGGGACGTCTCCCGCTGGCTCACGGGGCTGGGCGGTGACGCCGACGCGCGCCGTCGGGTCATCGCCGCGACCCGCGACGGCGTGGTCGACTCCCTCGTGGTCCGGGCGGGCGACCTGGCCGACGCGGCCGACGAGCAGGAGGCCGCCGACGTGCGGCTGCGGCACGTCGTGGACCGCGCCTACGCGGACGCCGTGGCGCACGTGGCCGCGGCGACGTCGGACGGGGCGCTGCTGCGCGGCGAGGTGCTGGCCCGCTGGCAGGACTTCGTGGGCACCGGCGAGTTCTTCCGCGCGGTGGAGGAGGGCATCGGCCGGTTCCGGGACGCGGTGGGCACGTTCTTCCGCGGCAGGCCCAAGGAGGCGCCCCAGGTCGAGAAGGCGATCGCCCACGGGCTGGAGTCCGTGGTGCTCGACGCCGCCGAGGAGGCCGCCGAGCGCTCCTACCAGGGCTGGCGCGGCGACGCCGCGGGCTCGGCGCTGCTGGAGGGCCTGGAGCTGTCACGGACGCCGGCGGCGCTGCGCGCCGAGGTGGGCGAGCAGATCCGCGGCTGGCAGGGCGACGTCCTGGGGCTCGTGCGCGAGCAGGGCGAGTCCAAGCGCGGCCGGGCCCGCGCACTGTCGTTCGGGGTCAACGGCCTGGGCGTGGCGCTGATGATCTTCGTGTTCGCCTCGACGGGCGGGCTCACCGGCATCGAGGTCGGCATCGCGGGCGGCTCGGCCGTGCTGGCCCAGCGTCTGCTGGAGGCCGTGTTCGGGGAGGACGCCGTGCGGCGGCTCGCCGTGCAGGCCCGCGACCGGCTGCGCGCCCGCATCCAGGCGGTCATGGACGGGCAGGCCGCCCGCTACACGGCCCAGCTCGACGCGCTCGGCTCCGCGGAGGCGGGCGGTCCCGGCCTGCGCACGGCGGCAGCGGCGGTCGCCTCCGCGGCCTCGGCGGAACGGCGGTCGCGGGCCGGCGAGGCGGAGGCGGCAGCAGGCTCGGCGGCGTCCGGTCCGGCGGCGTCCGGCCAGGACCTGGTCGAGGGCCGCGGGCTGCGCGGCGTCCGCGCGAAGGCGGCGGGCACGGGCCCGGTCGACGGCCGGGGCGACCTGACCGAGCAGCCCGCCCGGAAGGGCTTCTGGAAGCGCCTGTTCGGGGACGGCGACCGATGAGCCGGCTCGACCTGGCCGCCCGCACCTCGGCGCTCGACACCGCCGTCCAGGCCGCCGAGGGCCGCATCGAGCCCGCGCTCCTGGCCGAGGCGCGCGCCGTCGTGACCCGGGCGCGCGAGCGTGGCGGGCTCTCCGCCGAGCACACCGTCGTGGCGCTGGCCGGGGCCACGGGGTCGGGCAAGTCGTCGGTGCTGAACGCCGTGGCCGGGTTCGCGATCGCGCAGCCGGGTGTGCGGCGTCCGACGACGTCGCACCCCATGGCCGCCGTCTGGGGCGACGGCGCGGACCCGCTGCTCGACTGGCTGGAGGTCGGCCGCCGGCACCACGTGGGGGCGGGGGACGGTGCCGGTGGCACCCCGCCGGTCGAGCCGAACCCGCCGGTCGAGCCCCGCGTCCCCTTCCGCCGGCGCACCCCCGCCGGCGACACCACCGGCCTCGTGCTGCTGGACCTGCCCGACCACGACTCGGTCGTGACCGAGCACCGCATGCGCGCGGAGCGCCTGGTGCAGCGCGCCGACCTGCTGGTCTGGGTGGTGGACCCGCAGAAGTACGCCGACGCCGCGCTGCACGAAGGCTTCCTGCGCCCGCTCGCGGGCCGCGCCGAGGTGGTGGTCGTGGCCCTCAACCAGGCCGACCGCCTGACGCCGGAGGAGACTTCGGCGATGCTCGCCGACCTCAAGCGGCTCGTGGCCGAGGACGGCCTGGACGGCGCGCGCGTGCTCGCGGTCTCGGCGAAGACCGGCCAGGGCATGGACGACCTGCGCGGGCTGCTGGCCAAGGCCGCGGCCAGGCGGGAGGCGGCGACCGCCCGGCTCGCGGCGGACGAGCGGGTCGCGGCGCAGCGGATCGTCGACGAGTGCGGCACGCCGCCGCCGTCGCGCGCCGGGAGCCAGGCCAGGGGCGACCTGGTGGTGGCCCTGGAGGACGCCGCGGGGGTGCCCACGGTGGTGGACGCCGTGCGCGGCTCGGCGCGCCGCGACGCCCGGGCGGCGACGGGCTGGCCGCTGACCCGGTGGATCGGGCGGCTGCGCAAGGACCCGCTGCGGCGGCTCGGCCTGCGCTCGGCGGACCGGGAGCAGCGGGCGCCGTCGGGCCGCGAGGACCTGGTGCGCACGTCGCTGCCCACGGCGCGGCCGGCGGTGCGCTCCACCGCGGCGTCCGCCGTGCGGCGGTACGTCGAGGACGTCACGCGCGGCGCCGCCGACCCGTGGGTGCTGGCGGCGCGCTCGCGCGGCCAGGCGGGCATCGACGCCCTGCCCGACGCCCTGGACCAGGCCGTGGCCACGACCCGCGTCGAGGTGTCGCGTCGCCCGGTGTGGTGGTCGCTCGTGAACGTGATCCAGTGGCTCCTGGTCGCCGCGCTGGTCACGGGCCTGGTGTGGCTGTTCGTGCTGTTCGGCTTCACGTACCTGCAGCTCCCGCCGCTGCCGACGCCCGTGCTGACCCTGCCGACCTGGTCGGGGGACGGCGGCGTCGTGTTCCCCGGCGCGCCCGAACCGGGCTCCGACGTGGGGGCCGGCGTCGACCTCTTCACGATCCCCTGGCCCACGCTCCTGGTGCTGGGCGGGGTGCTGCTCGGCCTGCTGCTCGCCCTGGTCTGCCGGATCTTCGGCGCCCTGGGCGCCCGCCGCCGGGCGATGGCCGCGCGCCGCCGGCTGCGGCAGTCCGTGGGCACGGTCGCCGACCGGCTCGTGCGGGAACCCGTGGGGGAGGAGCTGGCCCGGCTCGCGAGCTGCCGGACGGCGGCGACGGTCGCCGCGAGCTGAGGCCCGCGCCGCCGGGAGAGGATAGGCACCATGACACGCCTGCACGTTCCCGTCACGCTGCGCTGGTCCGACCTGGACGCCTACGCCCACGTCAACAACGTGGCGATGTTCCGCCTCCTGGAGGACGCCCGGATCACGGCCTTCTGGCTGCACCCCGAGGCGCCGGAGGGCGAGGCCTGGCCGACGGCGGTGGTGCCGACCGGCCCCGACGCCGACTCGCACACGCTCGTGGCCGGGCAGCGCATCGAGTACCTGCGCCCGCTGCTGTTCACCCGCACGCCGGTGCGCGTGGAGATGTGGCTCGGCCGGATCGGCGGCGCCAGCGCCGAGGTCTGCTACGAGGTGCACGACGGCGCGGCGAGCATGCCCAAGACCGGCCCGACGTCGGGCGGCAAGCCCTATGCGCGGGCGACCACCACGCTCGTGTTCGTCGACGCCGCCACCGACCGGCCGCGCCGCCTCACCGAGGGGGAACGCCTGGCCTGGAAGGCGTTCGAGGAGGAGCCGATCACCTTCCGCCACCGCGGCTGACGTGTCAGACGTACAGATCACCCGGGTGACCTGTACGTCTGACACTCCGCTGATTGGTCCTCAGTGTGTCCGAATTGGTAAATTCATCCCCCTTGGTTTCGGCCACGGAGGAACAGTGGATCTGCCCACGCACTACCTTGACCCGGTCACCCTGCACGAGGTGTTCGACGACGTCCCGGCGGCTCGGGCGTACCTCGCCGAGCTGGCGCGGGACCCTGCCCGCGACGAGCCGGCCACGCTCGCCGTCCGCGTGCCCCTGACCAGGGCGCTCGCCGCCGAGGCGGACGAGCCCGAGGCCGAGCTGGCCGAGGCCGAGCGCCTCGGCTGGCTCGCCGTCGACCTCGCGGGCGGCCCCGCGGACGACGCCGCGGCCGCGCACTCGCACGCCGCCGACGTGCCCCTGAAGGCCGTGGCGCCGCTGCTGCGGCTGGCCCACGTGCTCCAGTGGCGGCACCGGTTCTCGGAGGCCGACCTGCTGTTCGGCCTGGCGCTGGAGGCCGCGCACTACTACGGCGAGCACGCCGCGAGCATCGAGCACGCGCGCAAGCTGGAGTTCCACGCCCTGCAGGACTGGGGCCGGTGCCGCTACGACCAGGCGCTGGAGGTGCACGCCGACCAGGCCCGCCCCTACCTCGGGGAGGCGCTGGCCCTGTTCGTGCGCGCCCTGGAGCAGCGCGTGGACGTCGCGGCGTCGCCGGCGGAGGTCGCGACCGTGCGCCTGGCGGAGCAGGCGGCCCGCGACCGGCTGGCGGAGCTCGGGGCCTAGCCCCGGGCCCCGGTCAGCCCGGCAGGCGGATCATGCCCTCCTGGCCCGCCGTGGCGACCAGGGCGCCGTCCTGCGTGTAGACCGCCGCGGTACCGAGGGCGCGGCCGCCCTGCGCCGTCGGCGAGGTCTGCACGAACAGCATCCACTCGTCGACCCAGACGTCGCGGTGCCACCACATGCCGTGGTCGAGGCTGGCCATGGGTACGGACGCGCCCACCTCCTGCCACGACTTGCCCGCGGCGCGCAGGGCGGGCTCCAGCATGAGCTGGTCGCAGGCGAACGCGAGCAGGGCGCGGTGCAGGGCCTGGTCCTTGTTGCCCAGCGGCCGCCGGGCGCGCATCCAGACCATCTGGGTGGCGGGCGGGCGGCCGCCGTCGGCCACTGCGGCGTCCGGGTGCAGGTACAGGGAGCCGCCCACGTGGCGCAGCTCGAACGCCGAGTCCGTCCAGAACTGGGCCCGGACGGCGGCACCCGGGGGCAGCACGGCGAGCTCGTCGAAGGCGGAGCCGACCTCGTCCGGCGGGGGCACGTCCCGCGGCATCGGCATCGCGTGCTCGTAACCGGGCTGGTCCTCCTGGAAGGAGGCGATCATCGACAGGATCGGCTTGCCGAACTGGATCGCGTGCGTGCGCCGCGCGCTGAACGAGCGCCCGTCGCGCAGCCGCTCCACCGCGAAGTCGATGGGCTCCTCGACGCGGCCCTCCCGCAGGAAGTAGCCGTGCAGCGAGTGGATCTGCCGGCCGTCGGGCACCGTGCGGTCCGCGGCCAGGATGGCCTGCGCGAGCACCTGGCCCCCGTAGGCCCGGTTCGCCGGGCCGGGCATGCTGTTGCCGCGCAGCACGTCCTCCTCGCCGCGCGGCCCCCAGCCCTCGAGGTGCCTCAGGTCGAGCACCTCCAGGAGGCGGTCGAGCGCGTCGGGCGCACGTCCGGAGGTCTCGCCGGCGGTCGGGTCAGGGGTGGTGGCGTCCACGCGGGGCGTCTCCTTCAGTGCTCTGGTCAGTCTTCGAAGGTGTTGATCATGCTGAAGGCGGCGCGCTCCAGGTAGTCCCACAGCTGCGACTCGTGGATCGGCGCGAGCCCCAGGGAGTCGACGGCGGTCCGCATGTGCGCGAGCCAGCGGTCGCGGGCGTCCGGGTTCACCTTGAACGGCGCGTGCCGCATCCGCAGCCGCGGGTGCCCGCGCTGCGCGGAGTAGGTGCCCGGCCCGCCCCAGTACTGCTCCAGGAACAGCGTGAGCCGCTCCTTCGCCGGCCCGAGGTCCTCCTCGGGGTACATGGGGCGCAGCACGGGGTCGTCGGCGACGCCGTCGTAGAACGCGTCGACGAGGCGCACGAACGTGTCGTGGCCGCCGACGGCGTCGAAGAAGGAGGGTTCCTGGGTCACGCCTGTCATCCTGCCACCCGTGTATGACGGTCCGGTGAAACTCGGTCTCGTGTGAGCGAGTCGACAATTGCCCGGGCGAAGGGCTTGCCAGCACAGATAGGGTGGTACCAATACCTGCAGCGACGCACGGTGGGAGTTGAGACATGACCAAGGCTGACCAGATCCTTGCGGCACTCGGGGGAACCTCGAACGTCGTCGAGCTGGAACCGTGCATCACCCGGCTCCGTGTCGAGGTGAGCGATCCGTCCCTGGTGGACGAGCCCGGACTCAAGTCGTCGGGCGCGTTCGGCGTGGTGCGGTCAGGCAGGGTGGTTCAGGTGATCGTCGGTCCCGAGGCGGACAACCTCGCGGCCGAGCTCGACACGCTCAGGGTGTGATCACGAGGGCGTGAGCCAGAGAGCGTGACGTGCGCGGGCCCGGGACTCGTCCCGGGCCCGTGATCTGCTTCACGACGGCCCGGCGGCGTGCAACCGCGACGCGAACGGGCTGTGAAAATCGCGCAGTGGTCCCTCGGACCCGGGCCGAGATGCCCGATCGCGGCCGCTGACCCGAGTAGCGTTCGTGTCGTGTTCGAGTCTCTTGCTGCCTCCGTGTTCGACAGCGCCGAGGACTTCTGGGTCTGGTTCGGCGACAAGCCCCTGACCGTCATCCTGATCCTGGTCGGCGGAACTGTCGCCATCGCCGTGCTGCGCCGTGTGGTCACCGCCCTCACAGAGCGCATCGCCATCGGCCAGAAGCCGCGCAGCGTGGTCGAGACCGCGGCGCCGCCCGTGGGCACCAC
This sequence comes from Promicromonospora sp. NPDC057488, assembly GCF_042802395.1. Lineage (NCBI taxonomy): Bacteria > Bacillati > Actinomycetota > Actinomycetes > Micrococcales > Promicromonosporaceae > Promicromonospora > Promicromonospora sp. NPDC057488. The sequence goes on along the minus strand of NZ_JBHVEG010000016.1, from coordinate 3,254 downwards.
CACGGGCACGATCCCGGTGACCACGCCCGGCGCCGTCTCGGGAGCCACCACCAAGCGGAAGCGCAAGAACGCGCTGATGACGCCCCAGGCGCTGGCCGACGTCTTCGGCGCGGTCAACCCCCGCGCGGCCGAGCGGCGCGCCCAGCGGGCGCGGACCGTCGGCTCGGTGCTCAACTCCGCGGTGAACATCGTGATCGGCACCGTCATGGTGCTCTCGATCATGCAGACGGTCGGCTGGCCCGTCGCCCCGCTCCTGGCCTCCGCCGGTGTCGTCGGCGTCGCGCTCGGTTTCGGCGCGCAGAGCCTGGTCAAGGACTTCATCTCGGGTGTGTTCCTGCTCATCGAGGACCAGTTCGGCGTGGGCGACAACGTGGACCTCGGCGCCGGCGTGGTCGGCACCGTCGAGACCATGGGCCTGCGCCTCACCCAGGTGCGGGCCTTCGACGGCACCCTCTGGTACGTCCGCAACGGCGAGATCCTGCGGGCGGGCAACCGCACCCAGGAGTGGAGCCGTGCCGTCGCCCCGGTGCAGGTGCCGCTGGGCGCCGACATCGACGCGGTGCGCGCCGCCCTCGGCCGCGCCGTCGACCGGGTCAAGAACGACCCCGAGCTGGCCGACAGCCTCCTGGAGACACCGTCGGTGCGCGGCGTGGACGACGTCGACCAGGGCGGCCTGACCTTCACGCTGCACGCCCAGGTGCGCCCCGCCCAGCAGTGGGCCGTCGCCCGCTCGCTGCGCGTCGCGGCCCACGCGGCGCTGCTGGACGCCGGGATCGTCGCGCGCTCCGCGCCCACGCCGTTCGACGAGGCGGTCGCGGGGGACACGCCCGGCGTCAGCTGACGGCGCAGCGCCGGGTGAGCTTTTCGGGCCTGGTTGCGCCCGGTACGCGTCGGTAGATGGCAGGATCTTTCCTTGTGACCGACGAACCGATGCCCGGGGCCACCGGAGACGGATCCGCCGTGCCCGCGGAGCTGACCGAGCTGGCGACCGCCCACGGCGTGCAGTGCGAGTACACCGACCACGACGGCGTCGAGCAGCAGGTCAGCTCCTCGACGCTCGTCGCGGTGCTGGAGGCGCTCGGCGTCCAGGCATCGACCCCGGGGGCCGTCACGGCCAGCCTGGAGCGGGCCCGCGACGACGAGTGGCGCACGATGCTCCCGCCCACGGTCGTCACGCGAGAGGGCGCCGAGGTACAGGTCGCGGTGCACGTCGCCGACGGCGCGGACGTGACCGCGTGGGTCGAGCTGGAGCAGAGCGAGACGCCCGCGGTCCCGGTCAGCGCCACGCCCTGGCGGGTGTCCGCGCCCGGCGCCACGACCGCGACGGGCTCGTTCGCCACCGTGCGCGGCACGCGCGTGCAGCTGCGCCAGGCCGACGTCTTCACCGAGCCGCGCACCGTGGACAGCCGCAAGGTGGGCCGCGCGACGTTCACGCTCCCCGACACCCTGCCGCTCGGCTGGCACACGCTGCGCGCCGAGTCGGGCGGGCAGACGGCGCAGGCCACGCTGGTCGTGACCCCGGACCGGCTGGAGCTGCGCAAGAAGATCGCCCGCAAGCAGGCCTGGGGCTTCATGGTCCAGCTCTACTCGGTGCGCTCCCGCGACTCCTGGGGGATGGGCGACCTCGCCGACCTGGGCGACCTCGCCTGGCAGACGGCGCACAACGGCGGGGCCGACTTCGTCGCGGTCAACCCGCTGCACGCCACCGAGCCGGTGCTGCCGGTGACCCCGAGCCCGTACCTGCCCACCTCCCGCCGGTTCATGTCGCCGCTGTACATCCGGGTCGAGGACATCCGTGAGACGGCGTACCTCTCCGCCGCGGACCGTTCGCTCGTCGAGTGGGCCGCCGAGCCCGTCCGGGAGCTGTCCGAGGACTCCGGCCCGATCGACCGCGACGCGATCTGGGAGGCCAAGAAGGCCGCGCTGGAGGTCGTGTACACCGCGCCGCGCTCCGCGGCCCGGCAGACCGCCTTCGACGAGTTCGTGCTGGCCCAGGGCCGGGGCCTGGTCGACTTCGCCACCTGGTGCGCCATCAAGGAGCACCTCGACGGCCGCGACTGGCCCGTCGAGCTCGCCGACCCGGGCTCGTCCGGCGTCCAGACGCTGCGCAACGCGCTGTCCGACCGCGTGCAGTTTTACTGCTGGCTCCAGTGGGTGGCCGACGAGCAGCTGCGCGCCGCGCACCGCGCCGGCCTCGACGCGGGCATGCGGATGGGCGTGTTCAAGGACCTCGCCGTCGGCTCCAACCCGGAGGGCGCCGACGCCTGGGCCGACGCCGCCGTCCTGGCCCGTGGCGTCTCCGTGGGTGCCCCGCCCGACATGTACAACCAGCAGGGCCAGAACTGGTCCCAGCCGCCGTGGCACCCGCGCGCGCTCGCCAAGGTGGGCTACGCGCCCTACCGCGAGATGCTGCGCACCGTGCTGCGGCACTGCGGCGGCCTGCGCGTGGACCACGTGCTCGGGCTGTTCCGGCTCTGGTGGATCCCGGGCGGGGCGCGCGCGTCGGCCGGCGCGTACGTCACCTACGACCACGAGGCGCTCATCGGCATCCTGTGCCTGGAGGCCCACCGTGCCGGCGTCGCCGTCGTCGGCGAGGACCTCGGCACGTTCGAGCCGTGGATCCGCGACTACCTCGCGGAGCGCGGCATCCTCGGCACGTCCGTGCTGCTCTTCGAGCGGGACGCCGCCGGTGTGCCCGTCGAGCCGGAGGCGTACCGCGCCCAGGCGCTGGCCACCGTCACGACGCACGACCTGCCACCCACGGCGGGCTACCTCGCGGGCGAGCACGTGGACCTGCGCGAACGCCTGGGGCTGCTCACGGAGGACGCGCAGGTCCTGCGCGCGCGGGCCCGCCAGGAGCGCGAGTCGCTGGTGGAGGCGCTGTCGCGGCGCGGCCTGACGACGTTCGACCCGTCCGAGCGCGAGCTGGTCGAGGGTCTGCACCGCTACCTCAAGGACACCCCGGCTGCCCTGGTGGGCGTGTCCCTGGCCGACGCCGTGGGCGAGCGCCGGGCGCAGAACCAGCCCGGCACCGACTCCGAGTACCCGAACTGGCGGGTGCCGCTGGCGGACTCGGCGGGCACCGTCGTGCTGCTGGAGGACCTGTTCAGCAACGCCCGCCTGCGCTCGCTCGTCACGGTGATGAACGAGGAGCCGCCGGAGCCTGCTCCGCCGAAGTAGAACCCTGGCGAGATAGAACTGCAGCGAGATAGAACCGCAGCACATCACGCGAGTGTGCTGCGGTTCTATCTCGC